>JAQBYJ010000025.1 GCA_027622555.1 Verrucomicrobiota bacterium | reverse complement strand
CGGGTCCTTGAGCTTGTCCAACTTGATATAACGTTCGGCTTCATCAAAAAAGGAAGGTTGATAGCATTTCATATATAACCTTCTTATTGTATATAAGCAACTGACTGTCAATGAGTTAATTTATCAAAGTGCCCTTTAATGAATGGAATAAAGATTGAGAAATACCGAAGAAGATTTTTTAAGGACGCGAACGGAGTCTCAGTCAAGCACAAGAGGGCAACTTGACAATAGGGAGCTTACAAAATTGAAGGTTGCTCGAAATCAGCACGATCAATCTGCGTCGTCAAAAAAGTTGGCCATATCGAAGCCTGGAGGATGAACCGGGGTCACAGATACAATATACTGGTGATATCAGCTCAGAAGAGGATCAGCGTGGTGATTAATGAAGCACTACGCGTATTCCTCTTCTCAAATAAGTAGGAACATCCAAGTCCAATCCGTCGTGCACATTCCGGCCTGTTTCTTCAAAAAATCCACGATTCTCATCAATCCCATCAAAACCCAATTCTTGTTGAATCTTGGGGATAAGGTCCATTTGGCCCATTTTGCGAACTTCACCGGCGGTCGTTTTCTCGCGAAGAGAAACAGCCCTAACCGGGACCTGGTTCCTGGGTTCTGGTAAACGGTGTGCGGGGGAAACTCGCGTTTTTCTAAAACTTCGCATCGCTCCCGCATCGGTCGTACCCAGGACGCAGATCTCAACTGTATTGGTTTTACCTTCGTCTATTACAGCTCCTAAAACTGTGTTTTCTCGGCTACCAAACTTTTCGGTTACAAAAGTCATAATCTCTTGAACCTGTGACATCTGTAGATCTGTCCCACCTACAATATTTACCAAAAGATTGTCGGCAACCTTCGAGAAATCGGGCACGTGCAGCAACGGACAGAGAACGAGGTCATCCAACGCATTCTGAATAAAATTTGGCCCCTGACCGACTCCGAATCCAAATAAAGTTTTTCCTCCACGAATATTGAACACTTCGCGAAGTGTGGAAAAATTCACGTTAATCAACCCGGTCTTGAGCAATATAGACCATATGGACTTTACTCCACGAGTTATCCATTCATCAGCTTTTGAGAATGCGTTCAGTACAGAATCCTGGGCGGATTCTTCCTGAAGTAGCATATCATTCGGAAGAGGTATTACCGCATCGGCAATATCGCGGAGCTCTTTTAAGGCAGAGTTCGCCATTTTAAACCTACGCTCTCCCTCAAAAGTGAAGGGCATATTCACAAAAGCAATGACCAGAGCGCCCTTTTGTTTGGCAATTTCAGCAATCACGGGCGATAGACCAACTCCTGTACCGCCACCCAGACTGGCCACTATAAAGATAAGCTCGAAACCATCCACCAGACGGGTAATGATTTCGCGATCGGACTCGGCGGCTTTCCTGCCCAACTCCGGATCCCCACCTGTTCCAAGACCTCGGGTAATATTTCTACCAATGAGATGCGTTTCTCCAACCGGCGAGTCGGACAACGTTTTCAGATCCGTGTTAACACAGGCCAGGCTCAACCCATCGAGTTGCTCCATATCCATACGGATGCGGTCAACCGCATTGTTTCCGGCTCCTCCAACGCCTACAATTTTAATACGAACCGGGTTTTCGAAAAGTGCTTGAGATTCCATGAGGTCAAAATTAAAAGCCAAGTAGTTGTTTAACGCCCTTCATAAGCTTGGTTCGTTTACCTTCCTTGGGAATCAGATTATCGTCTTTGTAACTGAATCCAAAATAAAGGAGTCCCAAGGCGGTGCTAAAATCTGGTCCGGCGAGATCGGAAGCAACCCAGGATGGATTTTCACCGAGCGTTACGGGAAGGCCAAATATCTTTTCACCCAACCGGTCTATCTCTTGTAATTGGGATGAACCACCAGTTAACACCACGGAAGAAATTTGCCGGTTGGAAAAGTAATGGGCAACATTCTTGTCCCCCCGAATCAACTTAAAGAGCTCATCAACTCGGGCGTTGATTATCTGACATACGACTGAGCGCGAGATGGAACGGTCACCAATAGTCAGATCGCCTATGAGCATGACTTTGTCGTCTTTTGATTTTGGCTCAAGCATGGCCTTGCCATTTTTAACTTTAAGCATTTCAGCCAACTTGGCATTCGTCCGAAGGCCGATGCTCAAATCATTGGTTATGTGATCTCCACCCACCGCTATAACACCGGTATGGGTAACATATCCATTATTAAATAAAACGTAGTCAGTTGATCCACTGCCAATATCGATTACGAGCACCCCACTCTTCCGTTCCTCTTCGGTGGTAACCATCTTACCCGAAGCAAGGGAACTAACAATCAGGTCTTCCACATGAAGACCGAAACCATTGATGATATGAATTGAATCACTCATCTTTTTAACCGATCCGTGAATATTCCAATAACCCACACCCAGCTTGTGGCCTTCCATATGCTCTGGATTATCTACCGGATCACCATCCAACACAAAACCGGTTCGGATGTGGTGAATAATCGCTCGATCTTCAGATAATTGTTTACTCTTAGCCTCGGTAAGCAGGCGACGAATATCAGAACGATTTACAATGTTGTCGGAGGATTTAACCGTCACTTCAGCATCATTATAGAACGTCTCAAGATGCCTACCAGATTGAGCCAGATAAACGCCATCTACGCGAACACCTGCACTCTCCTCAGCTGCCATAATCGCTGCATGAGTGCAGTCACTGGCCGCATTGAAGTCGATTATTTCACCCTTCTTAACACCGCGACTTGAGGAGACTCCCATGCCGACAATATTAAGAGTTTTTTCGTTTACGATCTCGCCGATGAGTACGACGGTTTTACTGGTACCAATCTCTATGGCTCCTATGATTTTGGAGTTCACGATAGGAAGAAAAGGGAAGGATTAATATGAGTTGTTAGGATAAGAAGGACTGGCGAATTCAACAGTTGGCTGGTCCAAAACGGAGAGGTTCACCCGGGAGACAAAAGATACAGATGGCCCACCCTGGCTGTCGAGAATGTAATCAAGTTTTTCTAACTGATCAGCAAATTGTTTAGGACTGAATAATATCTCCGGAACACTTAGAGAATGCACCCGGATATACCCTTTAGTAAAATTCTTGCCCCTGATCAATCGATCGGCAAATAAGATACTCCACTCTCGGGCGAGTTCAGGATATTCAGAGCAAGCAACCTTGTATAATTCCGCCAAACAGGGGACAGAAGTAATGGGATGATATCCACTATCGTTCCGTTGAAGATCTACGCCTGCAATAAAGGGTAAATGATTGATCGCTTGATCAGGAAAACGAATATTTTTAAACACAAACCCCTCTTCATCGACCATGTAAATCTGTGATTCACCGATCTCATCCTTAACCTTTATTCGAAAAACGGGCATCCGTTCACGGACCCGAACGTGGAGTTTACTAGGAAACTCCCTTTCGACGGAGGCCTCTTTGATCTGCGGGTAGCTTTCAAGTGCAGATTTTACGGAAGTCATATCGATCTGCAGTAACCCCAAATTATTCTCAAGGGCCATCCGATATTCAATCCAGGACGGGGGAAGCACACCATCCGTTTCGATTTCGATTTCAACAAAAGAAGAGGCAACATCATGAAGAGCCTGTTTTGGGGGAGTATTTACAAAGTAATACCCGAGTAACGATAATCCCAGTACAAGTGAACCTGTTCCCAAACTTATGGCGCTGAGTCGCAAAAGCCGGCGTATGCGCATAATGCGCGATTCTCTTGTAATTGATTGTTTTCCAGCTCTTTGAGGTATTCTTTGCCAGGTTGATTCCGGGGTTTTTTTATTGTTATTCTTTGGCATGATTGGTCAGCAGGTAATTGGGATATCAAGGTTGGGAAACAGGAAGCGAAGTACAAGACTCTTTTGGCAGCGAATCTAAATAATTCTCCCATTTATCACCGAACAAAATGACCTCGGGTTCAAGCTCATATCCGGTTTTCTGGTACACTTTTTTGCGTAATTCGTTTATTAGGGATATAACATCGGATGCAGTCGCAGTTCCGCGGTTCACAATAAAGTTCGCGTGCACATCCGAGACTTCGGCTCCGCCTACTGAAAATCCTTTTAGCCCTGATTGGTCAATCAGCTTTCCCGCAGCAGAACCCTCCGGGTTTTTAAAACTGCAACCAGCGCTCGGCAATCGAGGTTGGGACTCTTTACGTGAATTTTGATAGGCGTCCATAGTGTGCTGAATCGTTTGGACCGAAGACGCTTCACCCGTTTTACAAACAATGGCTAGTCCGATAGCATCATTGAGTTCATGACAATGACGGTAACCAAAATGGAGGTCCTCAACGGAAATGTTCGAAATGTCCCCGCGGTAATTCATAAGAACAACTTCCGAAATTACCTCAGAAACCCAGCCCCCCATTGCACCGGCATTCATGCGCAATGCACCGCCAACGTTACCTGGAATTCCTTCAAGAAATTCGAAACCAGCCACTCCGAGTTTGCGCATAAAGCCACAGAGTTCTTTCAGCCTCACTCCTGCACCCGCTCGAACGCGCCCGTCTTCCATGACTTCTATTTTTTGAAAGAAGGGTTTCGATAGGCGAATAACCAACCCACGCACACCTGAATCGGGAATCACCACATTGGATCCTCTTCCTAGAAAGTGGATTTTCACCCCATATTTCGCTGCTTTGCGCAACAGAACCTGTAAATCGGTTTCACTTGCCGGTTCGGCATAGTAATCAGCGAACCCGCCTACACGAAGCGTCGTTTTGAACGCCAAAGGCTCATTGGATTTAAGCAAAGAATCACGGCCAAGACGTCCCTTTAAATCGGACAGAAATTCATCGTTGGAAATCGCCTCATTATTGTTGAGATTTGATACATACTCGGCAGCAACATTATGAATATTTCCCGCACCTAAAAACAATAAAACGCCAGAGGCTTGTTTCAACTTCGCGAGTTGTTCCAAAACGGCCTTTTGATCTTTGCAGAAATACGATTCTCGATCCGGGGCAATTTCGGAGTAGGCATTAAACAGATCTGTGCCAGTCCCACCTGGAATTGGGTCTTCACCAGCTCCATAAACTTCCATCATAAGTAATCGATCTGCCTGAGAAAGGACCTCCGCAAATTCAGATTTGAACTGGAGTGTTCGGGAATATCGGTGGGGCTGAAAAACCACGCTTATTGAACCACCCTTTAAATGGAATGCTTCAAAGAGTTTTCGAATTTCTGTAGGATGATGACCGTAATCCTCTACTACTGAAAATCCGTTTTTTTCGAAAAGAACTTCCTGACGTCTCCATAGCCCTGGAAATGCGGCTAGCAACGAATCATTTAGTTTTCCTTTTAATAAATGAACAACACTGAGGGCGGCCAATGCGTTTTGAGCATTGAAAGGTTCGTCAAAGGGAACTTTCAATGTACAACTTGGCAATGACCCACTGACTTCCATGGTGCCATTCGAAAAACGGGTAAGTTGAGCTTCACCATTTTCACCAAAGGTATGAATCGCGGCATCGATTCCACTGAGATCCAAGCCCCTTGATAATTCGCAAGAACGGTTCAAGAACACGTGCTCGGACGTGCGTTTTATTAGCTGACGAAAGGTTTCCGTACATTTGTTTTTCGTTTGGTAATAGTCAGCATGGTCCCAATCGACATTTACCAACAAACAAATCGCTGGAACAAAGGACTCTATACTGCCATCGCTTTCATCCACTTCAATTACCAACCACAGACTTTCCTTGTTAGAATGCCCAGGTAGGAGCCTGTCTTCAGAAAAGAGTCCGCCCAGGATGTAGTTGAAGTCGATCCCAGATTGAGTCAGCGCGTAAATCAAAAGACCACAAGTAGTGGTTTTCCCATGAGATCCGGCTATCGCAATTGTTTTAAAACACTTACTGAGTGCCGCCAGGAATTCACCGCGACGCATAGATGGAACTTTTTGAGCCAACGCACTTTTTAATCCCGGGTGGTTCAAACCGATCGCATTTGAATAGATTATACCATCTGCGGATCCCCAATCGGGTTTGTTACTTATTTCAACCCCATTGCCCAAAAGCATTTGATGTACTCTTGGATGAAAATTATCGTCTTCCCCGGTAACCCGACAACCGGCTTGCTTCAGAAATATCGCAAGTGGTGCCATTCCCATACCGCCAACTCCGATCATGTGGAAATGCTTTGAAGCAAGATCTGATTCAATCGTGATCATACTTCTCGAGACGGAAGGGTTGTAGCCGTGGATCTTTCCAACTTTACCGGAATTAAATCCTCAAGGGCATCGGCGATCAGAATTGCCTCTTCAGGTAGATCCATGGAATTAAGATTCTCCTTCAAACGCTTGTTTTCTGATTCTTCAAATAAAAGTCGAATAACTAAATCAAACAGAGAATCGAGTTGGGAATCTTCCAGAACATGTGCGGCATCCTGGCGGGCGACATACTCAGCGTTGGCGCTTTGATGATCATCACGAGCAAAAGGATATGGAACAAGTACTGAAGGAACTCGACAGCGAATAATTTCCCCAATACTTCCGGCGCCAGCTCGAGAAACAACAAGATCGGCTGCAGACAACACAGCAGGCATGTTATCGGAAAAAGGAACGTACCAAGCTTTAACCACACCCCAAGATGCCGTATCGAAATCTGTTTCGATTGGAATATCCTTGTTCATTCCAATCAGGCAATAAATAGAAATGCCACGCTCCGCCAATGCCTTGGCGTTGTCTTTCGCCCAATTGTTAAGCGAACTCGCACCTTGGCTACCTCCAAAAACAACCAACAGTTTTCCAGACGGACTAATTCCAAGAAGCTCACGCGCCGTTTCTTTAATCATAGGTACAAACTCTTTACGAAGAGGCAGACCTGCATATTGAATTTTGCTGATTTGGATACCTCGAAATACAACTCCCTTTGGAAGAAATATCTTACTTGCAAATCGACTCAGTAAACGATTCGATCGACCAACGACCCGGTTAGCCTCATGCAAAGCGAAAGGTATTCCTTTCATACAACCAGGCAATGCAATACCTGCGGAAACGAAACCACCAAACCCAAGAATAAGATCCGGTTTTTTTTGTGACAATAATCGTAGAGCAAAAATGAATGCTGTAATTTGTACCCAGATAAATCTGACAAGCGCAACGGGACGCCATGCAAATGGTGCACCCGGTGCTTCGATAAACTCCATCATCGGGTAGTTCCGGATGAGTCTTGAATCTACTTTTTTTCGAGAGACAACCAAGGTACAATGATGCCTTCGAAGCGTGAGCTCTTCAGCAATGGCGATACCCGGAGTAAGGTGCCCACCGGTACCTCCACATACTATTAGTATCTTGGCCATTAGCCCCGAATCTCAACAAGTTTCCGCCGCTCTGTCCGTATGGGAAGACTTTCCCAACTTCGAAGACAGTTGATCAGCACTCCAGTAAACACACACATGACCACAAGGTTTGATCCACCATAACTAATAAACGGAAGAGACATTCCTTTGGTGGGCAAAAGCCCGGTAACTACACCCATATTGATCAATGCCTGCATGGCAATCATCAGCAACGAACCCAACACAAGTAAGCCTTGGAAGAGATTCGGCGCACGTCTCATCGAGAAAATGATAGTGCAAAAAATGATCATAAATAGTACGACTATAAGGCAGGTGACCATAAAGCCGAATTCTTCACCGATGATAGAAAAAATAAAATCGGTATGCGCTTCAGGCAAAAAGCTGTTTTGAAAACGTCCGTCTCCGGCACCTACTCCCGTCATGCCACCATTTCCCATAGCCATCCGGCCCTGATGGAGTTGATAAGCTCCACCGAGCTTATTAGCTTCCACATCCAGGAACGACATCAGGCGACGCAATCGTACTGCATCCTGGAATATCAAATACACGAATAAAGTTCCACCTCCGATAACGCTAGGAATCAGATAAGTGAGACGAGTTCCGGCTAAAAACAATAGCATCACTCCGACTGCACCATAGAGCGCACACGTACCAAAGTCAGGCTCCAGAATAACTAGTACACAAAACACTCCGATCATTCCAAGGGGAATGGCAAAACCACGCATCAACGTCTTCAAATACCGCTGGTTCGTACTCAGGTAATAGGCTATCAAAAATACAAACGGAATCTTGGCAAATTCGGATGGTTGAAAACCAATCGAACCAAAGGTTATCCAACGGCGACTTCCATTTACCAAATGTCCAATCTTGGGTATGAGCACCGCAATCAATACAACTACGGCAAACAAGGCTGCCAAGGGAACCAACTTTTTCAAACGATCGAGATCCACCAGGGAAACAAACACTCCACTTACGACAGAAATGCCAAGCCACATGATTTGACGTTCGAGGAATTTGTAGGAACCCGCATCCAGTGATTGGGTTGCACTAAAGATGGATATCAATCCAATTAATATGAGCGTAGAAACACTGATAATGATCAGTAATCGTTGATAGAAAGAATGACCAGGATTAGGTGCTTCTTTTTTGGCTTTACTCATTCAGAGCGGTGTGGGAGAGCTTTGGAATTGGTTAGGATCGTGGAACAACTTCGACTTCCGGAAAGTTTTCAAGGTCGCCGAAAACGGAATCTTCAAATTGGTTGGGAGTCGCAACTGGTTGCGTATTGCTTGGCCGGCTCGATGGAGGAACCGCCAGACTCGGTTGTGCAACGCCTAAACGAATCTCCAACTTTTGACCCACTTGAAGTGAACGGGCATTCTGGATACCGTTATCTTTCATGAGTTGGCTCGTGGTTATCCCATACATTTTCGCGATAGCTCCGGGAGTTTCACCGGATTGAACAACATGGATAATTCCATCAAAATTCGACTGTCTGGTTTGAGGAGTCGGAGCTACGGCAGGAGTGCTGTAGGTTTGAGTGGGGGTCGCACTTACTCCGCGTGTGGAAACACTATTAACCGGGATGGTCAGACGCTGACCCAGTTGAATCACATCGGACTTTAAAGCATTGGCAATTTTGATATCATTAACCGTTGTGTTAAATTGCTTGGCGATACGAGAAAGCGTGTCTCCTTTGGTAATGGTATACACCTCGGATTGGCTGTCTTGTTCGGCGACGAAACGTTGAATAGGAGGTCCAGATGTTTCAGATGGGATCACCAGGCTCTGGCCTATATTTATTGTTGAATTTTCGCTAAGCCCATTGGCTGCCAACAAATCTTTTAGAGCGATACTGAAATCTCGCGAAATTTTCCAAAGATTATCGCCCTTTTTAACCGAGTACTGAACAGCTGGAGTCGTAGTATCAAAACCGGTTAAAGGTTGGAGAACCTCTTCGTCTTGTAAATCAGGGTTCAAGACTGGTTGTTGATACGAATCGTACGGACCGCTACCTGGGCGGGTCGGTTGCGCACGGTTCTCGCGCGAGTTAGTCGGCGAAGTTGAGTAAGCATTCGATCCACTATTAAATGCAGAATCAATTCCTCGATTCGACTGAGGCTGATTGTATTCAGTTACGACAATGTCATCATTTTCAGTGGGACGATTAGGTGCTGAATAGCCATCGTAAGTAGAACCTCCGGTTGATGGGGAATTTGTTTGCTCGGGAGACGGTGCGGGTCCACTGCTGCTGGAACAGGCTGACAGCAGGTATAACCCTGCGATAACCACTACGTGGAATGCTAAAACTGAAATAAATACGTGAGCTTTCATGATAAATTATGTCGTTGGCTGTATGCTAACCTGGATGTCTGATATGACTCTCTCAAAACTTTTCCCTCGTTCCGAGTAATTTCTAAAAGGTTTTTGGCTGGCAAAACCCGGACTAAACAGGACGATGGATCCTTCGGTAGCCTGTTGATAGGCGGCTTTAACTGAATTTTCCAAAGAATCAAATGACTCACAAGGGACCTGGATACTTTGAAAAATGGTGCAAAGGTCCTCAGATGTATCACCAGACAGGAATGCTTTCTTGAAACGATGACCGATTCTTTGAGCAAATGCTTCGATTCGCCCGCCCTTGGTTCGTCCACCACCAACCCAATAAATAGGTTTTTGGAAGTGCTTTAGGGCTGCCTCCGCGGATGAGAAATTCGTGGCCTTGGAGTCGTTCCAAAATTCCACTCCATTAATCGTGGCAACTGGGGCAAGGCGATGTGGACTTTGCTTAAAACTTCGAACTGAATCGTGAAGCATTTCCGGATCATAACCCCAGGAACGAAATAAAAGAGCAGCAAATTGGAAATTCTCCCGTTGTGGCCGTAAACTGAAAATCGAACCTTCAGGAACACGAATGAACGACCGGTCCAAAACATACGTTTCCTTGGGAACCGCTAAGCCAATCTCGCGAAATTGGGCATCCACATCCTTGCCAATAAAAACCGTCCTGGCTTTTGCGACATCAAGTAGTCGCACTTTCGCAAGGAAATAGTCTTTCATATTTCCATAACGGTCGAGGTGATCTTCCGAAAAATTTGACCAGACGATACTATCGGCTCTAAAGTATTTCATGAGCTCCGCTTGAAACGAGCTCACTTCGACAACGGCCCACGCATCCGCTGAATTATGTTTTTGAATCAAACTCGCAAATGGAAATCCGATATTGCCGACAGCGTAACCGTCCAAACCGGCGAAAATCAACGAGTGGGTTATAAATTCAACCAAGGTAGTTTTTCCATTGGTTCCAGTTACTGCCACAATTTTCCCTTTCCAAAAAAGACAGGCCAAATCAAGTTCGCCCATAACCTCGCACCCAGCTGCCAGTGCTTTTGCAATCCAGGGATGTTTAGCTGAAAAACCAGGGCTGGCGATTACCAGCGCATGTTTCTCTGCATCCTCTTTTTCAAAACAAAGCGGAAAGTCAGAATTTACCTCATCGTAAACAATCGAATGACCACCTTTGAATTCTACCAACTCAGCAGCAGCCTTGCCGCTGATTCCAGCACCAAAGATAGCGACAGGTTTTTTAAACCAGGATTCAATATCAAAAGACGGATGCATGAGATTAACGTAATTTCAGGGTCCCCAATCCTGCCAAAGCAAATGCCAGTGATAAAATCCAAAACCGGATTACCACTTTAGATTCCGGCCATCCCTTTAATTCAAAATGATGATGAATAGGTGCCATTTTAAACACCCGTTTTTTCCGGATTTTGTACGAAAATACCTGAATGATCACAGAAAGGGCCTCCATAACAAAAATGCCACCCACGATAACCAAGGTAAGAGGTTGATGGACCATAAAAGCAACCACGCCGATCAAACCACCAAGCGCAAGCGATCCGGTATCCCCCATAAAAACTTCGGCTGGATGCGAGTTGTACCAAAGAAAGGCCAGCCCCGCCCCTACCAGACAACCACAAATAATACTCAACTCACCAACTCCTGGGACGAAACTGATAAACAGATAGTCGGCAATCAGTGCATTACCGGCAGCATAGGCCATAATTGAATATACGAGCGCAACCGAAATGGTGCAGCCAATCGCCAGGCCATCGATGCCATCCGTGAGATTAATTGCGTTTGAGGAACCGACCAAAATAAAAAATAGGAAGACAAACAGCACGGGAATTGGAAGCATCAAAAAGAGGGGATTCTTGAAAAACGGCACCCAAAATTCTCGAACCTTATTGGCACTATCTGGATGAAGCAAAAGAAGAGTCAAAGCAGCGAGAGTGATAAGCGTCTGCCAAAGGAGTTTTTGCTTTTTGTTCAACCCTGCGCTGTTTTTCTTGGTCACTTTAGCATAGTCATCCATAAACCCCAACGCAGTTAGCC
The DNA here is from genome assembly GCA_027622555.1 of Verrucomicrobiota bacterium. Taxonomy (NCBI): domain Bacteria; kingdom Pseudomonadati; phylum Verrucomicrobiota; species Verrucomicrobiota bacterium. The sequence goes on along the minus strand of JAQBYJ010000025.1, from coordinate 48,578 downwards.
CAGTGTATACGGCCAAAGCGGTAATAACAAAAATATTAGGGATGGCCCAAAGAATGGTGCTAATGGTAACAGAAAAATAAATCATTAATCCGCCCATGGTGGGAGTATCTTTTTTCCCTGCATGAAGTGCCGCCAATGAACCCACTTCAGATTGGTCTCTCAGCGCTTGGTGGAGTTTAAATTGCCGCAGGTAACTCAACAAAGGTCCGGCAATAAGAAATCCGAAAATTAATGCGGTCGCAGAACCAAACAGCGCCCGAAACGTTATGTAACGAAACAGTCGGAGCGGTCCCCAGTAATTCTCGAAATCTGCCAGATAACTCAGCATGTTGTCTCCACCGGTCGGTGTATTTCTTTCAGTTGATTGTAAATGGTTTCAAGGGCGTAAGCTCTGCTGCCTTTTAAAAAAACGGAGCCTTCCAAATGACGAAGCTCTTTGATCACATCGGTTTGAGAATTAAATAATCGGACACGTTCTTCGTCGCGGCCTGCTGCTCGAAACCCGGCGAGAAATCCTTGCATCTCCTCACCAATCATAAATAGACGATCCACCGACCTGAGTTTAAAAGAACGACCTAACTCATGGTGGTATTCTTCCGTGTACTCGCCCAGATCTTTCATCCCGCCAATGACATAAAAACGGGGCAGATCAGCGGAAGTGGTCGCGTTGAAAAATTCCAGGGAGTCTCGCATGCTCGCGGGATTCGCATTGTAGCAATCGACAAAGAAATCGAGATCACCAACACGGTCCCTTTGACAGCGAAGTTCGGCTGATTCCCAACCGTCCAGGCGCGTTTGCAAAGCATGAGGGTCGAGTCCTAGTTCAAGCCCTAAAAGAAGAGACAAGACCATGTTCCTCGCCATGCCATTACTCGTACGGTCAACGGAGAAACTAAGCACCGAGCCCCCTTTCGGACGAAGCACAATGTCTGTCTTTTTGGCCTGCTGATCCAAACTAAAATCGACAAAGCAAGACCCGCTCGGATAAGAGCGGCCAGGCTCGGGTTTCCCGGCAATCAGGCACGGAGTCTTCAGTTTGGTAAAGGGAGAAAATCGAAAACATTCCACCGGCAAAATAGTAAGTTTACTGGATGCTTCCGCTAAAGCGGCTTTCTCTACTGCAACACCTTCAAGCGAAGGCACTCCTTGCAAATGGACAGGAGCAACCGTGGTTATGATTGAATATTTGGGTTGAAGAATTTTTGCCAATGAAGCGATTTCTCCGGGCGTACTCATACCGACTTCAATCACTGCGTTCGAATACTCATCGCGCAATTGAAGTAATGTTAATGGAACGCCCAATCGATTATTGAAATTTCCTGGAGTCTTCAATGTGTGTTCGCCCAAAAGCACGGCTAACAATTCTTTGGTCGATGTCTTTCCACAACTTCCTGTTACGCCAATAACAGTACCGGAATATTCAATCCGAACTTGAATCGCCAGTTCACGTAACGCTTGTGGCGCATCCTTTACGACCAACTGGGGCAGATCCACCTGCGGCTGATGTTTTGAAACTAACGCAGCACTTGCTCCATTAGCCTTGGCAGCCTCAATAAAATCGTGTCCATCGCGCAGGTCCGTTTTTATAGCTACAAAAACCTCGCCGGGATTGAGTGTGCGCGTGTCTATGTTAAATCCTACTATCTCCTTCGGAGGATCCCCCATCCATTGACCACCGGTCCAGCTTGAAAAATGTTTAGTCGATAAGGGTTTCACTTTTTTCTGTTAACCAATTGTTTGAATTCAAGAAGTTCTCTGGCAACGACACGGTCATCAAAAGGGACGATCCGGTCTTTAAATTCTTGCATGGTTTCATGCCCCTTACCGGCAATCAAAACCGTATCACCCGGCTGGGCGATGTCCAGCACATGGCTGATGGCTGCTCTTCGATCGGCAATAAACGCAACTCCGCTGGGTTTCGTAACGCCTTGTTTCATGTCGGATAAGATATTTTCGACGGATTCACCTCGAGGATTGTCAGAGGTTGCACAAACAAAGTCAGCGTGTTTCTGAGCCACTTCCATCATGGACTTGCGCTTGTCCTTATCCCGATTTCCACCACAGCCAAAGGCAACAATCAATTTGCCACGGGTAATTCCTCGCAACATGCCAAGCGCTTTATCCAGAGCATCGTCGGTATGAGCGTAATCCACGAAAACATCAAAGTCTGTCGCTCCTGGAATTCGCTCCATTCGACCAGGAACTCCAGCAAAGGAATTGAGACGATAAAGAATGGTTTCTATATTCAGACCGAGGCCTTCACATACCGCGAGAGCAGCCAAAATATTACTCAAATTGTATTCTCCCGGTAAACGCGTGCGAACCGTTTGACTGCCTCCGGGTCCTTCCAAAACAAATCGGGAACCTGAGTGGTCACATTCAAATTGTGAAAGATAAAAATCCGCATCAGGGTTCGAAATTGAAAAGGTCACCACCCGACTGATCCCACTTAATTCATCGACCAGTCGTTTTCCAAAAGCATCGTCTAAATTGACCACAGAAACTTTGGGCACTGTGCCAATTTCACCAGTAAAAAGTCTACGCTTTACCTGATAATAAGATTCAAGGTCCTTGTGGTAATCGAGGTGATCTCGGGTGAGGTTTAGAAAAACGGCTACATCGAAGTTTGTACCAAAGATGCGTTGTTGATCAATGCCATGGCTACTGACCTCCATAACGCCCCTTCGACAACCGGCATCTTTCATTTGTTTTAAAAGAGCAAACGTATCAATAGCTTCTGGTGTAGTCTTAAAAGAGGGCAAAGTCCTTTCGCCCAAATCATACTGCACGGTACCAATGAGACCTGTTTTCGATCCGCCAACCAACCCATTTAAAAGATTTTGCACCAAATAGGAAACGGTCGTTTTTCCATTTGTCCCGGTAATGCCGATCAATTCCAAATTTTCATCAGGAGATCCATAGTAGCTTCTCGCCACCTGGGCGACAACTCGACGAATGTTTTCAACCTGAATGGTGGTTATTTGTGGATAGATACGGTCGCTTTCAGAAACGACCGCAACAGCTCCACGGTCAATCGCTTCTTCGACAAAATATGTTCCATTCGTCCGTAGACCGGGAATGGCAAAGAACACAGCTCCAGGGATCACCCTTCGACTATCCGTCACCAAGGCGGATACTTGGTGCTTCAAGTTTCCCGTATGCTTGAGCCGAAGTGCTTCAGGGAAAAGGGTCTCTAGTGTAGCGATCATATGTTTAGTTAAAGACCTCTTTCCGGGTATACCAGTTCCCCAGCGTCTTTGTGTCCGATAATAAATACTAAATGTGTGTGTTTCAAGGTCTGCAAATCCGATCATGTATTATTTACTCCTGTTCGCCCATGGCTAGAAAGCCACGGATCGGGGCTGTAGGTGAAATGCCCAATAAATGTATTAATTGTTCAGCCACTCTTTTAAAAGAGGGGCCCGCTAATTGACCGCCGTAACGTAACCCTTCCTGAGGATCGTAAATGATCACAGAAATTACTAACCTGGGATCACTGGCAGGGAAATAGCCGATAAAGGAAACATCCACGTCGGTCGCCGAATACCCCCCCGTTTCAAGAACTCTTTGGGCGGTACCCGTTTTGCCAGCGACCTCCATCCCCGGAATCTGCGCTTGAGGAGCCGTTCCCTCAGGACTCACCGTTTTTACAAGCATCCGTGAAAGAGATCGTGCTGCGACTGAGGAGATGACCTGGCGAATCGGTTTTGGTTGGTAGTTCGATATAACGTTTCCCTCCGAATCCTCTACTCTAGACAACACCTGAGGAGTCATGAGCACGCCATCATTGGCTAAAACAGACATAGCATAATGCGCCTGCAGTGGCGTGACGGCTATTGCATGACCCATAGGCAACCGAGAGATTGTCAAACCATCCCAATCTGCAGGTTTGTTGAGAATCCCTTCACGTTCGGGACCCAGGAGAATCCCTGTTTTTTCACCAAAACCAAAAGCTTTTGCGTAATTATAAAGTCGCTGTTCGCCTAACATAATCCCAATTTGGGCAGCACCGCGATTACTGGAGTGGGCAATAACATCTTCAATGGAGAGCACGCCATAGTCCTTCCCTCCATGATCTGCAGGTAGATGAACGACCCGACCGAGGTACGGAACGCGAGTGAGCGAACAATTGATCTCCATCATGGGATTGATGATTTCCTCAGACAGTCCAGCCCCGATAGGTACTATTTTAAAAGTAGACCCAGGTTCATAAATATCAGATATTGCCAAATTGCGCTGTTGGGAAACCGGATATTTAATTGTATTAAAATATTCGTTCGGGTCGAAAGTCGGCCAATTAGCCAAGCCCAAAATATTACCGGTGGATGGATCGCTCACAATAATTGATGCTCCCATAGGTCTGAGCTTCGCAATCTCCTTTAGTTCTAATTCAAGCACATGCTGAACCATCATATCCAAGGTGAGAGCAACGTGAAATCCATCTGTAGCTTCTACCTGACGTTTACGGTATTGATACATTTCTTGACGCTTCCCGTCCCACTCCGTTTCAATCCAGCCAGTCTGACCTTTCAGATAGAAATCCATGGCCTTCTCGATACCGGCCACAGCTGTCTCCTCTTTATTCACGTAGCCAAGAACATGAGCGGCGAGAGAAGCTTGAGGATAAACACGTTTGAAGTGCCGGTTGCCGTACACTCCATCGACGCCGAGATTTAATATTTCTCGATAAACCTTTTCATCAATATTATCAGCCAACACACGCCATCGAACCGGCTTAGATGAATCATCCAATACTCGGGTCTCACCCTTCAATTTTTGATAAACTTCTGAATAAGAGATTTCCAAAAGCTTGGCTAATTTATGCCAATTGGGTTTATCCTCAGGTTTTAACGCCTGCGGATCCACACCCACCTGGCGTACAGTGTGGGTGGTGGCAATCAGGTTGTGGTTCCGGTCATAAATGTTACCTCGACGGGCCTCTATCTTTTCAAACTTTGTCCGAATTCTTTCACTCTCTTTGACAAGATCGTCACGCTCCAACACCTGAAGGTCTACCAATTGTACGAGTACGGCACCAAACCCGATCATAAAAGCGACGAAAATCCAAACGAGCCTACTAACAGGTATACAGCCGCGAGTCATAGCTATTGATTTTCCCCGGGATCGTTGTTAGCTAACTCTAAGCGAGTCTGGTACGGATTAGATGGATCAGGTACATTGGTAGAAAATGATCCTTGGTGGTTAATATCCATGGAACGAACCACGATGACCCTATCCTCGCTTGGAGGACCAAGCTGGAGATTAGTTAAGGCAACAAGTTGTTTTAAATAATCGGGATTGAGAGAACTGGCAAGGTCCGTATCGAGAATATCTTGACGTCGCCCCAACTCGGCCAACTCAGATTCCTTTCGGTCCAGACTCGCAGCGATATCACGAATGGTGCGCTTCGAATGAACTGTCATCATCCCAAAAGCAAGCAGGCCCATAAGACTGAAAAAAGTCATGGTCAACAACCAGCGTGTATAAATAAAACCCGATTTCATCCCTCAGGCGAGTCCTACTAGCTTGCGGACGGCCCGCAACTTAGCGGATCGCGACCTGGGGTTCTGAGCAATCTCTTCTGCTGAGGCAGTAACAGGCTTTCGAGTAAGCGCCTTTGCAACAACGGTTCGCAACTGTTGGGGGGTATTATCTTTTCGATCTATAGGCTGCCCGCACAGTTTACGAAAATATCGTTTAACAATCCGGTCTTCCAACGAGTGGAAGCTGATAGCAGCAAGGACCCCATCCGGAGCAAGTAAATTAAAAGCCTTAGGTAAGGCAGCCTCGATAACATCGAGCTCACGGTTAACCGCGATCCGCACACCTTGAAAGGTTTTGGTAGCAGGATTTAATTTACTCCGCCTCCGGATGGGAGCTGGGATTGTATTGGATATTAGCGTAGCTAAAGTTGTCGTATTTTGAAGTGTTTCAGTGCCACGGGCGTCAATGATAGCATCGACGATGCGCCTCCAAGAGGTTTCTTCTCCGTACACTTTGACGGCACGAATGAGGTCTTCCCGGCTTGCGGTTTCTAAAAACTCAGCGGCGGTCTCCCCTTCTCGCGGATTCATTCGCATATCGGGGAGTGCATTCGCACGAAAAGAAAATCCACGACCCGGTTGATCAAAATGGTAGGAAGATACTCCGTAGTCAAAAAGGACTCCGTCGAACTTGCCTTCCTCGACTCGATCAAGCTCCGAGAAATTCAAGTCATAAAAGCGGAAACGACCAGGGAACATTTCGGAAAGTGCGTGAGCTCTTTCCGCAGCTTCAGGATCGCAGTCAATAGCAACGACAGAAACGGTGGGACCGGACTCTAACAGCGCTCGAGTGTGCCCTCCTCCTCCAAAGGTAGCGTCGAGGTAGGTTTTTCGATCGGATGACGCAAAAAGCCCAAGCACCTCCCGGAGTAGTACCGGGAGGTGACCTTTGCCAAATTCGTTACTTTTGGCAGGGCTATCCGATCCGCAAAACATTTTTAACGATTTTCCACCTTGATGGCTTTTCTATCTTTTTAGGTTCCGTAGGTGCCTCCCAACGCTGTTGAGCAATTTGAACGAGACGCGACGCAATATTTCTATCTGTTCGGTAATCCCCGATATCCCATTCGTTACAATGAAGAACCTTTCCATTGTTTAAAACTCCTGAAGAATATAGTGAATTGACTAGTCTCATATTTGGGCGGCGTGGTTTGGGTTAAATTATTCCTGTTTTCCAAATTTTCTCCATGACGTTAAGGAGGCGGCGACCTTGAGGTCCGATATCGAGCGAAAATGCATCTGCTTTAAATTTTTCGTAACGCTCAGGGTTCCAGATAGCCCATGAACCAAACATGCCGACGAGCTTGGCTTGATTCTCCAGGCCGGCATGCTCGATCAAATCCGGGGTAAGCACCACACGACCACTTTTGTCGCAAGTAACCATCTCCGACTTTTCCATGACGTACATGATGAAGTTTTGTCCCTCCAAATCAGACGGCAGGATGGATTCCATCGTTTCTTCCAACTGTTCCACCTTTCTGGGTGGGCAAAGCCAAATATAGCCAACGGGCTGAGGAATTGCCAGGTACGCAGAGTCGGTATCATCGCCGTCGAACCGCCACTTTCTGGGGACGGTTACACGGTTCTTGGAATCAAGGGAATGAAGATATCCCCCTGCAAATTTCCTGTTATTGGAAGATAGCATTAGTCATCATCTTGTGGGATGAGTCGACATTTCGCGACACTTTGCTCCACAAGTCAAGTTATCAGTCTTTTTTTGGCATTTTTTTTTGCTCTTTGTAGGCGGTTCAATGTGGATTCTCGCTGTGGAGAGAAAAAACCGTCGATTAGATGATATCTTGGTTGAGCTGGGACATTGTGAAACCAGGTCCCGAGCAAAGGGCCTCATACTGGCCGGTAAGGTCCGGAGAGGGACGGAAATACTTGATAAACCTGGGAAAACCTATCCACAGGACATTGAGTTAAATATCATCAAGCCTGCTCAGTTCGTTGGCCGAGGGGGCGAAAAACTGGAAGCCTATCTAAAAAAGTTCCCAACTTCAGTTGAAGGCAGTCGTATTCTGGATATCGGCGCATCCACCGGTGGATTTACAGATTGCTTACTTCAGCGAGGAGCTAAGGCGGCTATTTGCGTCGATGTTGGCAGAGCTCAATTGCACCAAAAAATCCTGCAAGATCCCAGAGTGACGAATATTGAAAAAACAAATGCACGCTACTTGACCCCGGAACAACTACCCTACCCTGACTATGATATAGTTGTAATGGACCTCTCCTTCATTTCATTGAAAAAAGTTCTTCCAGCAATTTGGCCGTTACTAAAAACAGGCGGCAAACTGATAGCGTTGGTAAAACCTCAATTTGAAGCGGACAAAGAAACCGTCGATAAATGTCGAGGAGTGATTCAGGACGATGAAATTCGGGAAGCCTTACTTCAGGAAATTAAGGACTGGATCAATAAACACCTCACTGATGTTTTCATCGAAGCCACTATTGAATCACCCATTTCAGGTGGGGATGGAAATCGAGAATATCTTTTGGGCACGACGAAGAAGGGATAAGAACAACCTCAAGAATCCAAAAAAGCGTCATTGCCAATAGAAGATCGGCTCATTAAATCCGTCTTTCAACAGAACTGATACCATGCATGCCCTTGATTCTATAGCATTTTTTATTAACGAGACAAAATATGGAGCTCCGGAATTGGCGGCTGAGTTGATAAAAATTGCAGATCAACAGTGCCGGCACCATCGCGTCACATCGAAATATCCGCTTGATCGGGATTTCCTGAAAGATGTCAGCGCTTGTTGCGTAATAGGAGGTGATGGAACATTGCTCGGAATTGCAGAAGAATGTGCTACTCAATCGGTCCCGGTAATAGGAATAAATCGGGGTGGTTTGGGATTCCTCACCACCTTTTCTGGTGAAGAAGCCGTTCGACTTTTCCCCGAAGTACTCAAGGGAAATTACAGTATAACCGAACGAAGCATGGTTCAAGCGACCGGCTCCAACGGGAAAACAGCTTCCGCATTAAATGATGCAGTCATTAAGGAGATTCACTCAGGTGCGATTCTAAATCTGAACGTGTGCAACGAAGCGGGCACCATAACTGACTACTTGTGCGATGGCATCATTTTCACCACCCCAACGGGTTCAACCGCTTATAATCTATCTGCCGGCGGACCGCTCGTTGCGCCCAATGCTAAAGTCCTGACAATGACTCCGATTTGTCCTCACACCCTGAGCAACCGGTCCATTATTTTTGATTCAAAAGAACGACTAACAGTCAATGATGCCTCTAAAACTAAAACCCTTAAGGTTATTCTGGATGGGGCAGCCCTGTTGACCATAAAACCGGGAGAAAGTGTCGTTCTCGAACTATCACCCTTGAAATTGTCTTTGATTCATCAAATGGAATTTAACCACTTCGAAGTTGTCAGAACAAAATTGAAGTGGAGCGGAAGCCACAAATCTCAGCTATAATAGTTCATAAGCGCCCAGCCTTGAATACTTTGTAAAAAATGGCAGCTGAGTTGCGAAAGCGGGTGTTTTTTCTTTTTACTGTTTGAATTCCCATTGTTAATTCAAGCGACACACCTCCACCTATCTCATCACCATGTCGGAATATTTTATTCGCTATCCAGACTCGGAAGAGGCCAAAGGGCCCTATAACATCGAGCAACTGCAGTCACTCGCAGAATCAAAAAAAGTAACTCCAAACACGCTTTACTACGACGACGGCAAAGAGGTTTGGATCGCTGTAAAGGGAAATGAAACTCTTGCAGACATCCTTTTCCCTGCTGAAAAAAAGCTGGTTTTAAAAAGAAAAGAGAATGAAGACCTTCATCTTTTAAACAAACCGGAGGACCAGGAGACCGACAAGTTGAGTATTGCAGACATCCTGGCAGCCGCTGAAGGTCATACCGAAGAAACAAAAAATAAAAAGGCCAAAGCAATGTGGCAACACCGCACAGTTGGATGCACCAGTTTTGCGCTTACCCTGACCTTTCTGATATCGACAGTAGGGTTTCTTTATCTGCACCTGGGGACCATTCGAACACAGAATCTGGACCTTATTATAAGCAATCCATTCCTGATTACTGTCGTCATTGATTTATTTCTGACTATTTGCCTGGCACTTTCGGTTACCACGATTTATCCGGTCGTACGCTTCAGAGCAGCCGTTGGATTAGCTTTCCTGGCCCTTTATTTCTACAGCTTTGGCGAGCCGATCATGGCGGCTCTGATTTCGATAAGCATGGTTAGCACCTTTATTAATACCTTCACCACTCGAGCTTCTCTATTCATTCTTACGGGTCCCGGATCCGTGGGAGGCATGGCGGCATTTATGTTTCTCTACTACCTGTATCTCAATCCTCCAGCAGTCTGACGCATCGTTGACTTTGGTCACCGGCTTAAGAAGAGTGGCCTGGCAATCAATTTTTGAGAATGAGTGCGCTAGGAACAATATATAGAACAAAGTGGAAAGATCCCTATCGAAGGTTTCGACGAATCCTGAAAAAAGAGATTTGGGAAACCGGGCATGAAGACAGGAACAAAGCGACCGAGTTCGCCTATTACGTTCTTCGTATCTTGTCGCTGGTTAAAACAGGATTTATTCGAAATAACGTTTTTGTCCGATCGGCAGCACTCTGTTATAGCTCCTTACTAGCATTGGGCCCCCTGGCAGCGATTGTCTTGCTAGTCGCTGGAATAATAATGGAGCAGGTGGAGCGAGCTAAAATGCTCGAACTGATGAATAATTTCGTAATCTTCCTGGCACCTCCATTGGGCGAATATTTCGAATCGAGTTCCAACTTGTCACAGAACACGTTGATCAACGAAAACTTGTTAAATGGGCTGGACGGATTTATTGAAAGTGCAAAATCTGGGGCTTTTGGAGTTATTGGCCTGTTGCTGCTGGTCGTGATCGCCATCCAATTGTTCATGGCAATTGAAAAGGCATTTAACGACATTTGGGGCGTTCGTCGCGGTCGCGGCATGTTTCAAAGCGTAGGGTCTTACTGGATTTTCATTACGCTTGGCGGTTTTGTATTTATTGCCGCACTAGCCGTTTATTCCGCAGGGACTTACGTCCAATTAGTTGAGGGCTTGCCTTTCGGGGAACATATTTTGCGACTTATTCAATGGCTGGCACCGTTGCTTTCCCTACTGATCATCTTGATACTTCTTGCAAGTTTCTATCGTTTCATCCCCAACACCCAGGTTTACTTCCTCCCAGCTTTGAGCGGTGCATTCATAGTATCGATTTTATTGGTACTTAATAAAAAACTCTCATTCCTGTATGTTAAGTACGTGGTAAATCAGGAAAGCCTTTACGGATCGCTCGGTATCATTCCGATTCTGATGATAGCACTTTATGTTTTTTGGGTAATCATATTAATCGGAGGCCAAATAACCTACGCCATCCAGAATGCCAATTTCCTGGCCAATCAACAGGCATGGGAAAACACCAGTCGCTCCACTCGGGAAGTGCTAAGCCTGGCGGCCCTTATACTGGTGGCCCGAAGATTCAAGGCCTGTAAACCCGCCTATTCTTCACCAGAATTAAGCAAAAAACTTCGAGTACCTGGGCAGATCCTAAACGAGTCACTAGCCAACCTCATGGATATGGGGTTCATTACGGTCCTTACATCCGAAGTTGGTAGAGGCAATACTGTTAAACGTTACCAACCAGCCAAGCCACTAACGAAAATTAACCTGTTCGAATTTAAGAAAGCATTGGACGATTACGGAAATTCTGAGGGCAAAGAGTTAATTCTTGATGTTGATCCGCTCATTCGCGAATACAGCAATAAGGCTGAGATGAATATACAAAACGATTGGGAGACAAAAACGCTGGAGGACCTCCTTGAAACGGGAGTTGCCTAAGCCATGATCGAAATTCGCCACGCAAGAACAGCAGATGCGTCAGGAATCAATCGGATCGGCAATCATTATATAAACATTACTCCAGCTAACTTTAAAACTGAGCCTCTTACACTAGAAGAAAGAGAAACCTGGATAAACAGTTTTTCAGAATCTGGCCCATATCAGCTTTTTATTGCCGAAGAGGATAACTCTATTCTGGGCTACGCCGGCTCTACTAAATTCCACGACCGAACGGCTTACGACACCTCGGTGGCTACGGCAATTTATCTAGACCCGAATGCTTGCACCAAAGGAATAGGAACCCGCCTGTACACACAACTCTTTCAAGCATTAGCCAAGGAAGATTTGAACCGTGCATTTGCAGGGATAACCATCCCGAATCCAGCATCAGAGGCCCTGCATCTTAAGTTCGGCTTTAAGAAAGTTGGAATTTTCACCGAGGCGGGCAGAAAATACGACAAATATTGGGACGTCTTGTGGCTGGAGAAAAACCTCTAAAAGTAGAATCCAGAGTCACTCTGACAGCTGAATGATACTGGTTAGATTGTAGCTTTAAGATGGCACCTTTAGTCTATTGACAAGCATAGGCCCTTATCTACCGTTTCCGCTTTCGTATTTATACCATGTTCTACTGGATTCAAACCTATCTAACTAAGCACTTTAAGTGGATACTCGTTATTCTCTTAGCGGTAATGATCGTTTCTTTCGTATTTACGATCGGAAATTTCAGTCCAATTGGACCAGGCAGCGGTCCTCGTTACCAAGAGCAACCGTTCCTTGGCTACGATTTATCTTTGGCTAAAGACCAAGAAGAGATCTTTGGGGCAGGCCAGATAAGCCTATCGCTCGTTTACCCATCCTTTTTCGGGCAACCAAGCGGAGGACAGATCCAAGACTATTCGCTATCCAGAGTAGCATTTCTCCATATTGCAGATGAAATTGGTCTACCAGGACCCACCAAAGAGGAATTCAAAGCCCACGTCCAACAACTGACCGGCTTTATGGATTTCAGCACGCAGGGGTTCGACCAATCACGCTTTAATGCATTTGTAGACTCCCTCAAAGCGGGAGGGTTGACCGAGGCTTACGTAACCAAAATTATTGAGGACGATTTCCGCATGAATAAATTGCGCGAAATACTACAAGGTCCGAGTCATATCTTGCCGTTTGAAGCGATCAATGCGGCTCAGGCTAGCAACACAGAATGGACCCTGGAAACAGCGAAAACAAACTACGTTGATTTCACTATTGAAATTGAGCCTGCGGAAGAAGACCTAAACACATACTTTGAAAACAATAAATTTAGGTACCTTGTAGATGCCAAAACCAAGGCGAGTTACATATTATTCGATCCCCGCAAACAAATCGACAACGAGTACGAGCCAGAAGCAGGCGAAAAGAGCATCCATTTCTTCACCAACAAAGCTCGATATCAAGCAGCGGTTCCAAAGCCAAAGATAATAACAAATGAGGATGGTACTATTGAAACGCCTGAAGCCCCTGAAGTAACTTTGGCAGATGTGGAGACGCAGATCATTGAAGAACTTCGACTAAACCGGGCCAATAAAGAAGCTCAAATAATTGCTGAAGAGTTTGCGTATCATTTATTTGATAAAGATATTCAAAACGGCAGTCCGGAATTCGAAGCTGCCCTTTCTGAGGCAGGCCTAGAACTTAGGCCATTAGTTTCTTACCCGCAAAGCACAGTGATCATGCAAGACGGATTGACCATCCAGACGTTGAGTCACGTATTTAATTTAAATGACGACCGCTACTATTCGGACCCCTTACAAAACAACGATAACTACGTGGTACTTATTTACCAAGGTGAAGAAGCTGCATACACGCCTGATTACGCTGAGGTCCAAGCCCAAGTAAAAGCCGATTACATCGAAGGGAAAAAACGGGAATTGTTTGTGGAGAAAGGTGTGGAGATTAAAAAAGCAATCGCCGGTTCAATGGCCAGGGGTGATACATTCGAAGCTTCAGCCAAAGCTCAAAACTTGACCCACGCAGTATTTGAAAGCTTTAAGCGCAATGCACAAACCCCGGAAGGTTTAGCTCAGGGCTTGTTAGCTCATTTGGACAACCTTAACAAAGGTGATCTATCCGATTCGGTTACTACCTCTACCGATGGGACTATTATCTACGTGGTTGAGAAGGTAGTCCCAGAATTCGATTCAGACTCTGAAGAGATCAAAACCTACCTGGACTCACAGGCTGGCAGAGTTTCAAACGTGGAATCAATTATTGGTGATCTGATGACCAAGGCCTTGTCTGGGACTGCTCTGGCACAGGAAGAAATTTAATAGCGAGAAAAGGCACGCTGGTTTAACCAGTTTTTCGAGGTGCCACCGAATACCAATCATCGGGCAAGGCTTTCACATTTGAAACGTCGATAACTGCTTCACGTGAAAGAAATTTATTAAACCAAGTCCGCTGTTTCTTCAGAAGCTTTCTGGTATTCCTCACAATTGTTTCACCCAGCGCACCTTCACTTAATTCCCCTTTCAGATACGCGATGGTTTCACGGTAGCCAATCGCTTGGGCGGCACTTGGATTCCTTTCTATTCCCAAGGAAATTAATCCCCGAACCTCTTCGACCAAACCGGCTGAAAGCATGGCATTAACACGAGAGGCTACTCGATTATGCAACTCTTCCCGCGGGCGGGATAAAACCAACAATTTCTTTTGAAAAGAATCAAATTCTCCAGGCTTTTTGTCGAAATCTCGCCTCAATTCTTCCAAGCTTTTACCAGAACCGATACATCGCAGCCAGGCCTTCAATACACGACGAGGATTCTCGATATCAAGATCACCCAAGCCACCTGGGTTCATCCCCTTAAGTATTTCTACAGAAGCTTCGAGAGATTGGTTTTCAAATTGGTTTTCAATACGCATTTGAACCAACGGATCTATTTTCAGCCCATCTACAACAGCGATAAAAAACGAATTTAAGTAAAAGCCACTTCCGCCAACTATTAAAACCCGCTTCCCGCGAGCATGAATATCAGATATAACCTTCTTTACGGCTTCCGAGTATTTTTTAATCGAATACTGAATAGAGGGTTCCACTACATTAATGAGATGATGCGGCACTTCAGCCAATTCGAAGTGAGTGGGTTTTGCCGTACCCACATCCATGTTTTTATAAAACAAAAGAGAATCACAGGAGACTATTTCAGCATTATTCCTGCGGGCCCAATCGAGAGAAAGGCTAGTTTTTCCAACAGCCGTATAACCGGTTAATATGTAGAGAATGGAGTCCACAATCTCAAATCCTTCAGGATAACTTTGTTTCGGTCAACTCAAGCTGTCGGTCACGCATATTTTATAAAAAACCAATTGAACTCGGAGTCGCATAGCCTATGAGTTTAAGGTCTCTTTTCATTCAGCCTACCTAACTTGAAAATCTGCCTAGTAACAGAAACCTTCCCCCCTGAGATCAATGGTGTGTCAATGACTCTAAACCGTCTGGTTACAGGATTAGTAATAAAAGGACATCAGGTACATGTGATCCGACCAAAACAGTTTAAGGGAGATGGAGAAACTAAACCGGAGGGCTACACGGAAAAGCTTGTTTTAGGCATACCTATCCCCGGCTATGATATTCTGAAAATGGGGGTGGCAGGCTTCAATCAGCTAAAAAGAGAATGGGAGGCATTTGAACCAGATGTCATTCATATAGCAACCGAAGGGCCACTAGGAATGCAGGCACTTTTTTCAGGACGCAGTAACCGGATACCAATTGTGTCTAGTTTTCACACGAACTTTCATTCTTACGGTGAGTACTATCATCTTGGTTGGCTGACAGGATTGGGATTAGCTGGTCTGAAAATTTTTCACAACAAAACGCGACTCACACTCGTCCCGAGTGAAGATCTCCGAAGTGATCTCAAAGCGAATGGTTTTAAAAACCTCAAAATCATGGGCCGAGGAGTAGATACGGAATTGTTTAGTCCCTCAAAAAGAGATCCCGAGCTTAGAGCTTCCTGGGGTGTATCCGAAAATCAACCTGTCATGATATATGTGGGGCGCTTGGCCGGAGAGAAAAACATCCCTTTAGCGGTTAAAGCCTATGAGAAAGTTTTGCCCATTTGTCCGGAAATGAAATTTGTCTTAGTAGGAGACGGCCCTGAACGAACCGCAATTAGTAAGGCGCATCCAGAACTGATATTCGCAGGCATGCAACGTGGAGGGGACTTAGCCCGGTACTACGCATCTGGAGATGCGTTTTTATTCCCAAGTACAACCGAAACGTTTGGCAATGTGGTCACTGAAGCGATGGCCAGTGGTCTCGCCGTATTAGGATATAACTACGCAGCACCTGGCAAGTACATCAACCATGGCAGAAACGGCTGGTTGGCTCCTTTCGATGATTCTGACGCCTTTTTAGAGCTTTCGAAGCAGATGTTTTCGAATCAGAGCGTTTGGGATGAAGTAAGAAAAAGCGCCAGAATAACCGCAGAAGGATTGAGCTGGGACACCATCCTTCAAAGCTACCTTCAGGACGTTGAAGAGGCAAAAAACCATTGTGAATAACTTCTGCTTGGCAAACAAGAAAATGCTTGATACTCCACTCGATTCTTTATTTCAGGAGGTAAAATCGGATTTTATTCACAACTCCGATTTCGATGAGAAAAAGTCCGATTATCCGACCTCATTCAGGCCGATTTCAAAACTGAAATCTGCCCTAAAATGGCCGAATTCGTAACAGAAAACTCCATACACTGCGCGAATCGGGGTCGTTTTTTCATAACAGAAATTCGAATGTTTCGGGAAGATTAAAGAGTTTTCCCAGGCAGATAGTGTGATCGAATTAGAGCTCAAAAACGCGCAATTTGCAGTTATTGCCAACTTATTCACAATGCCGTGTAAAAAACCGCGCTGCCATTAAAAACAATAATTTTGGCGGAAATCCACCTTGGTACGAGAAATAGCAAAGCCAAGAAAGTTTCCCATTTCCAGAAGCATTCGCACTGCAAAACTCACACTTTAAACGGCAACATTATTGATGCTGGGAGCCAAAATGCCGCAACGGAACCGGAATGAGCACTGTACACCCTTCATTCACATGGTTTTAGAGTAAATTGAGCAAAAATGACTCAAGTCATCCACTTTTGCGGAAAGCATGGTGAGGTCCTTTGAAGATTCAGCCCATCCATTTTAGAGCTTTAGAGATGAGGAAGACTGCTTACTCAAGTATAAGAATCGAAGATTTCTAGTGGTGAATGGACTTATACTTGGTACGGTTACCTCGAACTATGCGATTATCGCCCACCAGGGGAATGTAGGGTATCATCTCTTTCTGGCTTTATTCCGAATCTAAAACGATTACACAGACTGCCACCGCAAAGATTACTGCGCTAAAAGGAAACTCGTAACGGCACGGATCAACAATGCGGTCAATTTCATCTTAAAGCTCGAGACTTCATTGGTGGGATTAGCAATGAACTAAGATTATAATGGAGTCATGGTCACATACATACAACTGAGGAAGCACCATTACCTAAACTCCGATGATTGGGCGGAATCAATGAGCGAAATAGTCGAGAATGAAAAAGATGAAATTGAACTTATCGACTACCCCACCTTCTTACACCGCCAGGTGAAAACTTAACTCATCGACCGAGAAATCCTACCTCTCAAAGAAGAACTGGAATATAGAAATAAGCACTTCCTGAAAACTTGCTTACAGAACAACCCCTGCTGAAAGCTCCTTAACGAAATTCTTTAGACCTGAGAGCATCGCCTCTTTATCATCCAAACGGTCGGCGATGACATTGACGATCGCACTACCGACAACCACGCCGTCAGCAATCTCGGCAACTTCACGAACCTGGGTTTGCCTGGAAATCCCAAAACCAACAACTACAGGTTTATCTGTATTTCTTTTTATAATACGGACTTTCTGTGGAAGGCTTTCTTCCAGAGAATCCCTAACCCCGGTTACTCCTTCGCGCGATACATAATAAACGAATCCCGTTGACGCTTCGGCTATTTCGCCAATTCGATTTTCAGGCGTTGTCGGTGCAACAATGAAGACGGTTTTCATCCCCACTTTAGCGCACAAATCGAGATAGCTCTCCGCTTCAACAGGAGGCAGGTCCAACGCAAGCAGAGCATCTACTCCGGCGTCCAGGGCTTCCTGTAAGTAAGCCTCAACACCTTGGGAGAAAATCTGATTGTAATAGACGTAAAATACTATCGGAACGACCTGATTTATTTCGCGAATTCTTCTAACCAGAGTGAAAAGATCTTTCTTCGTAAATCCGCTGTCGAGCGAACGCTTGGCAGCACATTGATTGGTCCAACCATCTGCTAAAGGATCGGAGAATGGAACACCCAGCTCAAGAATGTGAACGCCTGCGTCAAGAAGGGTCTTACAGGCTTCCAGGGAAGTCTCACAATTCGGATCTCCGGCGCAAACATAGGCGATGAAAGTTTTGCGGTTTTCCAATTTGGCTCGTTCAAATTCTGCGACTATTCGGTCCATGGCTATTATCAAGATCCTTGAAGGTGTGATTCCCCTGCCATGCGTCAATGTGAAATAAAAAAGGATTCGCTCGAATCTCTTCTTTAGATAACCCCGGGTAAGTTTCATCCACTTGAATGCCTGTGCAGCCAGTTTTAAATTAAAATGGTTATAATTTGAAGCTGCAGGGGCCAGCCGGATTTCACGATCGTATCGGTTTTGTCAAATCCAGTATCATTCGAACCTTCATATGCTGCTGTGCGATCTATGATCTTGAATCCATCCGTTTGCCGCCTCTAGATTTCGCAGGATAACCGAAGACGCCAGCTTCAGACTCCTGCCTTCCTCTTCCCTAAAAAATGAGTCCACAAATCGTTGTTCTCACCATACCGGAGCTTTACATGTTGCTGCTAATAAAAGTCTGACGCCAAAACACCGACGGATACGGCTTATGTAAGGCACAAAAATTTATGATTGGCAGCTGGAAATAAGTCTCCAAGTGCCAAAACCATCACCCAGACGTCCAGACTTCTCAGTTTCTTTATCAAATCTGTATTTAGGCTAAACATGGGTAACTGAAACTGTGTTTCAATCTGACCTTATTGATATTTAGTCTTATTATCTTATGTTTTAAAGTTATTTAAAACTGCCTGACCTAAAATTGTGACTAAATTTCTAAGCACGGTTATTGACAGGATGCCTGCAATTAGAAGGTTAAGCGTATGGCTAGAAAAGCTTCCTTGATCCTTAATCTCGGTTCTCCCGATTCAACGTCCGTCTCTGATGTCCGTCGCTACCTTAAAGAGTTTCTCTTGGATGGACGCGTTCTCGACTCATC
Source organism: Verrucomicrobiota bacterium (assembly GCA_027622555.1). Classification (NCBI taxonomy): domain Bacteria; kingdom Pseudomonadati; phylum Verrucomicrobiota; species Verrucomicrobiota bacterium. The sequence goes on along the minus strand of JAQBYJ010000025.1, from coordinate 29,872 downwards.
TCCATTTGTTCGAAACCTGGTTGTCCGGGGATTGATATTACCTACTCGACCCAAAAAATCTGCAGAAGCGTATACCAAAGTTTGGACCAAAGAAGGAAGCCCTCTCATTGTAACCAGCAAACAAGTGCAAAAAAAAGTCCAGGAAAAGGTCGAAATCCCTATCGAGTTGGCGATGCGTTATGGATCGGATTCCATCCCCGAGGCAATCACTCGATTGAAAGCAAAAGGAGTTGAGAAGCTATTTATCCTCCCGATGTATCCTCACTATGCTATGTCCAGTTATGAGACAGTATTGGTTCGGGTAATGGAGGAGTTGAAACTCCAGGCGCCCGGTATCACATGCTCGGTGATGCAGCCTTTTTATAAAGATGAGGATTACATCAACGCCATGGTCGAAAACGCAAAACCATATATAAAGGATGATCTGGATAAGGTTCTTTTCAGTTTTCATAGTATCCCTGAAAGGCATCTAAAAAAAGCCGACTCATCTAAAGCCCATTGCATGACTACACCGGATTGCTGCAATGTTTGTCATCCCGTACAGAGTACATGCTACAGGCACCAGTGTTTTGAAACAGTGAAGGCCATGACAAAGAAACTCGGACTACCGGTGGAAAAATTTTCAGTTTCATTTCAATCTCGGTTAGGCCGCGAACCCTGGCTCAAGCCCTATACCGATCACGTTCTTCAGGAGTTCCCAAAACAAGGAGTCAAAAAGATCACCGTTATTTGTCCGGCATTTGTGGCGGACTGCTTAGAAACTCTGGAAGAAATAGAAATGGAAGGCCGCAAAGAGTTTCTTGAAGCCGGAGGAGAATCATTCACGATGATTCCTTGCTTAAATGAACACCCTGCCTGGATTTCGGTAATCGCCAATAGAATCCAGGATTGGGCCTTGAGTTAGGAAATCCAAGAAAATTGCCCATCATTATGAATCCAAATATAGACGTCTTGTGGATAGGTATAGGCAACCTGCTATACACACTCGGATTTATTACGGCAATTTTTTACCTGCTGCGAGGCAGGCATCATCCGAGATGGCTGCTCTATATGCTGATAGCTGGCGGATACGCTATCCATACCTATGGCCTTTATTTGAGAGGACTCGAGGTTAGCGGCTGCCCAGTCGGAAATACCTTTGAAATTGTCCAGTTTGTTATCTGGTCATTGACCTTCTGCTTTCTGGTTTTAGGCCCGGCATTTCGGATGAGTTTGTTCGGTTTTTTCACAGCTGGGCTAGCAGTACTATTGTCAATTTTATCCTTCGCGAATCCGACCTGGGACTCAGCCTACCCTGCGCATATTTCAAAAGTCAGCGCTTCGATTGAGTTTCATGCCTCCCTGGCCGTTTTCTCATATGGCATATTTGGAATGCTAGCGGTAAGCTCCACGCTCTACCTGCTGCAAAATTTCGCATTAAAAAGACATCAATTCAAAGGAGTATACGCTTTTCTACCTTCACTAGTTGAGTCTGAATCAATGAGCCTGCGAATGCTGGCGGCGGGTACCGGCGTATTAACTGTTTCCCTGTTGGTTGGCTCAATATATTGGAGTCAAAACCTCGCTGAAGTAAACGCTCCGAAATTCTTTTCCAGCATAGCCGTATGGTTAGCTTATTTGATCGTATTTGGACTCCGTTTAACCAACCGATTATTCGCCCGCAAACTAGCGCTTACCTGCGTGGTCCTGTTTTTAATTGCAATTCTATCCATTTGGCCGGTCGGGAAAAATCGCTCCTTGAGTGACCCCAATAAGTCAATTTCGGAATTAGTTCCTTCGGAATGATTGACCCAAAACGCATATTCTTTTGCTGGACGGTCAGTCATCATTCAGCTCCCATCGAGTACCGGGAAAAAATAAGTCCTGCTCCCGATCAGTTGGATCAAATCTACACGCTATTAAATAATGAAGATTGGATCAATGAATTGACGATTTTAAGCACCTGCAACCGACTGGAGATTTATGGAGTCTCCTACGAATCCAACTATCAAATCCTCGCCGCAATTGTAGCAAAGGTTTTGAAGGTTGAACCAGTGGAACTTTTTGAAAAATCAAAAACCTTAGAAGGGAAGCAAGCATTGACACATCTGTTTTCCGTCACTGCTGGTCTCGATTCTCAAATCGTTGGAGAGACGGAAATAACCGGCCAGGTGAAACAGTCATTTCTCTATGCGGCAAAACAACGCTGTGTCGGCACTCAGCTCAACAAAGCGTTTCAAAAGAGTTTTCAGTCAACCAAATGGATTCGTTCCAATACCAATATTGGGAAAGGCCAAATCAATGTGGCTACTGTCGCTGTAGATCTTGCGATTAAAGTATTCGGAAAACTCCACAACTCGACTGCACTGGTTATTGGAGCTGGGGATATTGCTGAAAAAACGATTGCAGCTCTCCGAAGTCGCGGAGTGAAAAACCTGACAATAAGTAACCGAACATTTGAAAAGGCCAGGGACCTCGCAAATACGCACGGAGGTAAGCCAGTTCCATTTGAAAGCCTCGATTGCCACCTGCTCGAAGCCGATGTAGTGCTCTGTTCCACCGCTTCTCCAGATTTTATTCTCACAGAATCCCGCATAAAATCCTTTCTCAAAAAGCGCGCCATCCGCCCCCTTTGCTTACTCGATCTCGCCCTACCCCGCGACATCGACCCGAACATAAGTCATCTTCCCAATATATTTCTCTACAACCTTGATGACTTGGCCGAGATTGCGGATTTGAATCTTAGCGCGCGTAAGCGGGAACATGGAATATGTATGGAGCATATCGAAAGGAAAGTCGCTCACCTTATAGATAATCAGAGGTCGTCAGGGGATAATAGTACTACCGAATCAAAAAGCGTCCAACAGACTTAGATTGTGAACTGTTCCGAAGGCGATTCTAGTCAATAAAACGGACAACCCAACTCCACGGCGTTTCCGAATTCCCAGGCTGAAGAAGATTCTTGAGCTCCTCGCTCCCTTCCTGCGCCTCCCTGATCACCGAACTATCTGAAAGACATCGATGAAGTTCATCCGCTAACACATCCGGTTTAGCCTTACCCTGAATAAACTCGGGGTAAAACGGCTTCTTGAGTAATAAATTGGCGATTCCAATATACGGGATAGTCAGGACCATGCGCCCGAGAACATAGGAAAATAAATTAACCGCGTGAACAATTCGACCCGGTATTCCAGCCAATCCACAGCGCAAGGACATGGTTCCAGAGGTAGTCAGCACAGCGCTTGCGGAAATGCTGCCCTCGTTTCGAACAACATGAACCTTATCTTTGAGATCTGGAAAAGAATCTAAAACGATTGTTATCTCCTCTAAAATCGTGTCGCTCGGATATATAAGGGTAGCATCTTTCGAATCATACTTTTTCAGATAACAGGTATAAGAATTCAGTAAGAGCGGAAGAACCCGTTTCACGTTCGCAATTCGACTACCTGCGAGGAGAAGGATCTTACCTTCCGGATCATAGACCAACTCACAATCTTGTTTACTTTGAAGAAAAGGATGTCCGACGAAAGTGGTTTCCAGATTCGTATCAGCGAAACATTCAACTTCGAAAGGAAAAATAACCGACAAACCATCCAACCATTCGGCCATTTCATATTTCCGCTTTTCTTTCCATGCCCAAATCTGCGGACTTATGTAGTAAAGCAATAAAATATCGCCCCCGGCTTTTTTCGCAATCCCTGCTTTATTCAGTGCCTTGGCAAGTCGAAGGTTAAAACCAGGGTAGTCAACGAAGACGACCGCCCGTGGTTTGTATTTATTTATCCAATTTAGAACTGCACCAAATAATTTTTTAAAATATTTGTAGTGCTTCAACACTTCCACAAAACCCACTACCGAAAGATCTGTTAAATCAAACAGTAACTGGGCACCAGCCGCTTCGAGTTGAGGACCGCCGATGGCAGCAACTTTTAGTTCAGGACGATTTAAAAGTAACTCTTTAACCATCACGGCAGCATGCTCATCACCCGAGTGTTCGCCAGCGATCACCAGGATATCTACCGAAGATTGAACCGGTGCGTCCAGTTCGGCAGCCAGTTCAGGCACAAAACTCATCCAGCAGAACGTTCGCGAATTTGCTCCGTAATACGGATCGCCAATTCCAAAGCTTGCTTGCCAAGCGTGGCATCTACCTTGGGATTTTCCATGTTGGTAATACAGTCGAGAAATGAAGCCAATTCGATTTTCAGGGGCTCACCCTTTTCAATCGGGATTTCTTCTTTATGGAGCTGCAAGCCGTCGCGCTTCACAAAATGACCCTGTTGATTCATGAAATCAATAGACAGATAGGCATTATCTTGAAACACCCGGATTTCCCGAACTTTCTTTTCGCTTACCCGACTGGTGTTTACATTTGCAACCGCACCATTTGCAAAGGTAATTCGGGCATTGGCTATATCTTCCGTTGGCGAAAGAACGTTTACTCCAACAGACTCCACTTTTTTAATGGGTGACCGAACCAGGTGAAGAATCACACCCAGATCGTGTATCATAAGATCGAGTACTACACCAACTTCGGTTCCGCGTGGAGTAAAAGGGGCCAAACGATCCGCAGTTATGAAAAGTGGTTTTTCCACCGCTTTTTCGAGGTAGCTGGTTACGGGATTGTAGTGTTCAATATGGCCAACCTGGATAAGGCAATTATTGCGATTTGCAGCTTCCAGGATCACCTCCGCTTCGGCACTACTTACACAAAGTGGTTTTTCGATCAGAAGGTGGCATCCTTTCTCCAGGAGAGGCACGGCAACCTCCCGGTGTTTATCCGTTGGCACAACAACACTGATCGCATCACAAGCATCTGCCAATTCATCGAGTGATTGAAAAAGCTTACAGCCAAATTTATCAGCGATTTCCTGGCCCCGGACTGGATCCACTTCATAAACACCAACAAGCTCACTCTGCTCTAGCTCAGAATAAATACGGGCATGATGCTGACCCAGGTAGCCAACGCCAGCGACTCCACATCGAATGGGTTTCTCAGGATTCATTTGTAACTTGTTCTAATTTTCCAAGATGCAGCCGATACTGGACATCCGTTTTCGCGGCGTGTGCCGAATTATGAGTAACCAGGATCAAACTTGCGCCTTCCTCCCGGGCAATACTCAGCAATAATTCGATAATTGAGTTGCCGGTGCTCTCATCCAAATTTCCGGTTGGTTCATCTGCGAGAATAAGTTTGGGGTTATTCATCAACGCCCTCGCAATTGCCACACGCTGACGTTCTCCACCAGATAGTTTTTCAACTGAAAAACGCATTCTGTCCTTCAAGCCAACTCGTTCAAGTAATTGGCGGGCACGCTCTTTGCGATTGGAACCCGAGCGACCTAAAAGCCTGGATGCAAGTATTACGTTATCCAATACATTGAGTTCAGGCAACAAATAGTAGGCCTGAAAAATGAGTCCCAACTCTTTGGCCCGAAGCGTGGCTAAAGAAGAAGCAGACTGTTTCCCTATGGACTGCCTGTTCCAGTTTAAGAGGCCGCTATCAAAGGACTCCAATCCGGAGATAATATTAAGAAAAGTCGTCTTGCCACAACCCGATTCACCTTGGATCGAAACAGTCTGACCTTCCAATAATTTGAAAGTAACCCCGTGTAATACCTGAATAATGTCTCCCCCATTTGGAAAAGATTTTACGATCTCTTCCGCCTCGAGTATAGCTAGACTGTTTTCTTCTACTTGCACGCCCTACATTACTGAGGAGACGCCTCCGGTGTTGGCAAGCCGTAAACTTCTCTTAGGACAATATGGAGTGTGGTTTTGAAAAATGTCTAAATTCTGGCCAGCGGATCCAACGAATACCCCAAGTCGAGTGAATTGCTTAGGGTCTCCCCGCACCGAATTCTTTGGGCTGATTCACCAAAGAAATAGTCATCCTCGATTTTTTGTAGGAACAACTTGAGTCGCGACCCCTGGGAACGCAAAGCCCCAGCTTGGCATTTGAACAAAAGCTCGCGAATAAAGTTGCTCCTACTACTCATCTAAAACCAATCAATTTATTGGTATCAGTTGGTCCACTTGATAATCCAACTTTTGATCCAGCCGGCTGTCCCAAGCGAATAATCAAAGAAATCGGGATGGACTATTTGTCGAGATCCAAGACGTGACCCTTATCTCTTCGCTAAGATTGTTCTTGGTAGAGTGATGTGATTTATTTGTATAACTTCATTCACTTTTCTACTGAGAGAGATAGGGCAAATTATTATGAATATGAAATATGAACATCGACCCCATATGGACAACCCCAATCCATCAGAGACTTCAGCGTTAGGTGAGAATAAATGACTCAGCCCCAATAATCCCGATGAAATTGAGTAAACTTACCCCCCCTTATCCTTTGCGTATTACTCTCAGGTTGCACTGATCGTCTGAGCCAGGAATCGGACGCTCAACACGCAATCGAATCGATGTACGCGCAACGCCTTCAATCTTTTCAGAGTGCGCCCAGCCCAAGTGAAATGGCAGACGCCTACGTTGCCGATGTCGCGGTGGACGCGGTATGGATGCCGCAAAACTCAGCACCAATAGTGGGGCGAGATGCGATTCGGGATTGGTCTGTAGATTTCTTCAGCAGTTACGAGCTAGAAATTCGGGCGCAAAATATCGCGCCCCTTGAAATCGGAAAGGAAATGGCGCTTCGTCGATTCACTACTACTGGTGTGTACGTAGATCGCTCAACTCAAACGCAACACCCTTTCGACCAGAAATATGTAGACATCCTAAAACTTCAGCCGGATGGCACATGGAAACTGACTTTGCACATGTGGAGCAGTAATGGCAGCGGTCAGAGCATCTGGTAATGAGGGAGAGGAGAAAGAGGGTCAATAGTCAATAGTCAAGAGCCGGTCCAAACCCATAGAGATTTCGCCAACACCGCTAAGTCCAACTTTTTGCGGCGCTACTCTGGCAACAAAGAAGTCGGAAGCCTTTTGTGTTCGCTACTCCAAAAATCATTCGGGGGTCAGTAGTGCCGTCGCCTGCTCCACTCGACCAGCGTAGGCCGATATGGCATTGGCAGCAAACTGAACCTGCTCCTCCGCCTCACTCCATTTACCTTCCTCAATCGCTTCCCGGATGCCCGGAAAGGTTTTGACGCCGTAACCCGTGTAAAAGCCTGGTGCATATACCTGATGTCGAAACCAGGGCCTGCGCGGTAATCCCTCTTCTCGAATCAGGGCCTGTTCCGACTGGTACAAAAGTTTATTCAATTGTTCAGTTTTTTCACGGCTCAAAGTAACCGTTCCGGAAAAGTACTTGTCCCAATTCTCCTGGAAGTTGCTACTGACTATTTCCAAACGTTTCAATCCGTTGAGCAAGGGGGCAAAATTTAGAAAAGGTGCCTCGTCCTTTGTGGCTGGATTCACGAACGACCAGGTCGGATCTGCCGCATTTTTTATATGCCCCTGATTTACGAGTGTGTTGTGTAATTCAATCGCTTCGCGTTCCTTATCCAGAAGCTTCACGAGTTCATCAGCGTAGCCGGAATACGTCTTGCTCGCATTGGAAAACTGAATCGGCACAACTTCAGCATCCGCAATTCGCATGGTCAATCGGCCGCAAACTTTCGTTAAGGCAATGCCGTATTCATACCCGGGGTCCACAAACTGGTTAAAATGATCAAAGGTATCAAAACTGGTGTGGTACTCGCCGCCAATTCCTTCTCCACCAAAAGCCACGTTAAAGGTTGGGATTCCCAGATGCTGCAGGAATACCGTGTAATCCGACCCGGAGCCCAAGGCGCTCAAAGGTAACCCTTTACTTGATTGAATGAGCTTTCGCAGCTCAGGAGATCCGTTCACAAGAATCTCAGACCGCTTTCGATCTGAAACCGATACTTGAGTTTGCGGATCCAAAACATCCTGGGAGACTTGCGCTGCCATACGCTCTAATGAGTGAGCGCCACCAATGCTTAAAAACCCTCGCGAGCAACCATCGGTGTTTATGTAGGCAACCGTCTTCTCTTGAAGTAAAGCCGCATGGTCCTCTGCCCATTCCGTGGATCCCAGCAAGCCGGGTTCTTCTGCATCCCAACCGCAAAAAACAAGCGTCCGTTTGGGTTTCCAGCCTTGTTTGATCAGTTCGGAAAATGCACGCGCTTGTTCCAGCACAGCTACCATTCCACTTATCGGATCTCGTGCGCCGATTACCCAGGCATCGTGGTGATTTCCACGAATGACCCACTCGTCCGGAAATTCGGATCCACGGTATTTGGCAATTACGTTATAAGCCGGAATTTGGTCCCAATGAAAAGCCACATTCAACCGGACCACCGTTCCTCCGCCTCCTCCAAACCGATAGGTTAACGGAAGTGCTCCTCTCCAGGAGCTTGGGGCCACCCGCCCGTCGAGCGTCTTCATTAGTATGGCGGCATCCGCTTCCGAAATCGGCAATACCGGAATCTTCATCACTGTTTCAGACTCTAAAACAGACAACCTTTCAGCATCCCGCGTAGCACCGTAGTTGGGCGTTAGGGGATCGCCTGGACGAACGGGAAGATCTACGACCGATCCACGTTGAACGGCAGATTCATGTTTGAAGGCACCGTCCGGATAAGCCGCACCTTCAGCAAAACCATCGGCGGAAGGATCATTGAAAATGATGCAACCAATCGCTCCATTTTCATAGGCAACCTTGGGTTTGATTCCACGCCAGGATCCGCCGTATCGCGCCAGGACAATTTTGCCCCTCACGTCTATTCCGTTTTGCTCCAAAACTTCGTAATCCCGGGGAAGTCCTTCATTTACATAAACTACGGTTCCAACCACGTCACCATCGGCCGAATACGCATTAAATGGCGGTAAGCCTTCCTGACGCAGCGCCTCGGCGACAGAATCCGAATCCATCACCTCCTCGGTAAGTGAAAGTTTCACGGGTATAGGTTTCAATTGATGAAGCTCCCGAAGCTTGGGCGTGGGGAACAGAACGTGGTACGTTTCGATAGTGGTATCATACCCCCAAGACCGAAAGAGATTTGCCATGAACTCCGCATTTTCCTTCGTCTTCGGAGATCCGGCATGATGAGGCCGATCGGTCATGTGTTTCATCCAACTGCGAAGATTATCTGCATCGAGTAGCGTATCGTAACGCGCTTCGAGGGATTTCATTTTGGAAGCCTCGTCAGGGCGGTAACCCACGACCTCGGAATCAGCGGAGATCGAGCCCGTGGATACAATCCCGATTGACAAAATTAACAGAGAAAACAGGGGATGTTGCTTCATACGAAAACATCCTAAACGACATTAGCCATCAGTCACGGCAAATCGGGTATCTCTACACACTTCCGAGCACGCGTCGAAGCATCGACTCCCGTGCCTCAATACTTTCACAGAGCTTCATTTGGACGCGACCGCGATTCAGATTCTGCGACTCGTAATTGATTTTAAAATATACGTCCCCAGCCAGGTAATCCGTAAAAAAACGCAGGCCCAACTCGAAAGAAATCAACCGGACCGAGTCGTAGAGGTATTTGTGATCCCAATCTGTGAGGAAATTTCGAGCCTGCTTAAGGTAACCCCGAACCAAGGCCTCAAAAGAATCCAAATCAACAAGCACGTTATTGAGGTCCTTTGCTTCTTCACCAACCGGATTGCAAACAGATCGAACACAATCTCCAAAATCGTAATGAATCAACCCTGGTTTCACGGTATCCAGATCAATAATTGCAGTCCCTTTCCCGGTGATGTTATCCATCATGATATTCGTTATCTTGGGATCCCCGTGGATCGGCCGGAGCTTGAGCTCACCTCGTGCCAGTGCGTCTTCAAGGACAGGCACAAAATCACGGCGCTCCTGAATAAATGCTTCAATACGCCGGGCTTCAAACGAAGCGGCAAGTTTTTGCTGGGCTCTATCGGTTTGTACAACCTTATCGTGGTAACTCAAATAACCCGGCGTGATATGAAAACCGGGTAAGGTATCCGCTAACTGATCAATTGGAAAATCCGCGATGATTCTCTGAAAATGTCCTAATACATAGCCTGCTTCATGAGCATGCTCAACGTTCATCACTTTTTCATAGGATGTTGCAGAAGCGATCATCGACAAGGCCCGCCAATAACTTCCTCTCGCATCTACGAAAAAATCTTTTCCGTCCAAAGTAGTGATAACTTTTGGCAGCTGCCAAATACGGTTTGAATTTGTCAACTGCTGCTCCAAACGTTCGTGGCTATAATCTGTAATCGCCCTCATGTTCGCCATGACCAACTCCGGTTCGGGAAACACGGCCTGGCTAATCCGCTGCAACACAAATTGGACCTCGGAATACGTAGTCCGTTTTATAACCCGGTAGGTATCGTTCACATTTCCAGTATCAATACTCAGTACAGTTACGACCTGGCCAGGCACATCAAATTCAGCAGCAATAGATTCGGGAGTCACAATAGTAGATTAACAAACCATCCAAGCTAGCCAGCATCTTTTTCCGCTGTCTACCCCAATTCTAGTTTCCAAGCAGAGTTAATGATCAAAGTCATTCTACTGGACCGGAATGTTGCACTTGAAAGCAAGTTGGTTGCCTGAAGGATCTTTAAAGAAGGCCATCCATACATCAAAACCGTTCCAATTCTTCGCGATACAATGTGGGGAGTCTCCCACAGAGGCATTTTCCAATTTAAGTCGATTATAGGCCGATTGAATCGCAGCTTCAGTATCACCGATATTTAGATAAAGAATGGAATTCGGAGAAATTTCTTTCTTTAGTCCCAATAACAGATTCACTCCCCCACAATCGAAAAAAAGCATTTGCCCAGGAACTTCGCCCACTTTCTTTAGCCCGAGAATATCGCCATAAAAACGTTCCGTTTCTTCAAGATTGGCACAATCCAACCAAATCTGATCAATCCCTAAAACCTGGATATTCTCTTCGTACATCGGTTTTGAAATGGCATTCCTCTCCACTTGATTCTTTAACTCGGTCCATGAGTTACATCCATTTTCATGGGCAATGACTCGTTGAGCATCCGCGAGTTTGCATGCTCCAGGTTCACCATGTTTCCCCAACAGAGATACATTGGCCCGGGAAAGACGATTCACCCCATGAGGATTATTCTCCTTAACCTGTTTCAGAAGGCTCTTCGCCTGTTTCTTCAGGTTATCAAAACTTGCTCCTGGAACGGTAAAGCTATCGATTTTTTTAGTCATGATTTTCGGCTCCTAAATAGCTGTCGTTCGCTCAGGACAGATAATTTTTAAATTAATGGAGCCGGTGGGCTATGCCCTTCCCGCGAACTGGAGGCTTCCGGAAAACCAAAATTAAAGAACTCAAAATATTTGTACATGTCAAGATTTCAGACCGGAATCCAATGCTTAAGGGCGTAACCAAAAGTTCGGGGAGTTCGGAGATTAACGCAATTGATTTCCGGTTTTCCACAGACAAACAGGTAGGGCGGGTGCGGTCCCTGTCGCACCGTGCCGTAGCCTTCCGCGAAGGCAGGCACCGCCGCCGAACGTCCCGGAAAACAGGGTGATTCTCTGACTTTTAATTCTGCGTTTAAGTACTGACCTTTCCTTATCAGCTGGTTGACTAGCCCCAATGCCACCATCCCGAAAACCTTTCAAATGTCCTCCCAAACGATATCAACCAAGAGGGGTTCCTGTTATCTACGAAGATCACGACCTGATCGTGGTCGATAAGGTGAGCGGGTTATTAACTATAAGCACGGATCGACCTCGAGAAAATACAGCCTACTTCCTACTAAATGACTATGTACGAAAAGGAGATCCAAAATCCAAAAGGCAGCTGTACATTGTGCATCGCCTGGACAAGGATACCTCAGGAGTGATCGTGTTCGCCAAGAACGAACCCGCTAAACGATTTCTCCAGGACGAATGGCCGAACTTTCAGAAAAAATATTTCGCGGTGGTCCACGGAAAACTTGATGATAAAAAGGACGTCATCACCTCTTACCTCGCCGAGAATAGCGCCTATAACATGTATTCGGTGAAAGACCCTGCGTTGGGGAAATTGGCGAAAACCGGTTATAAGGTTTTATCGGAATCCAACAAATACTCGCTACTTGAAATAGATCTGCAAACGGGAAGAAAAAACCAGATCCGCGTTCATTTTGCTGAAAAGGGCCATCATGTTGTCGGAGATAAATTATACGGAAGGAAGGAAGAGAAATCCGTTAAGAGACTCGCTCTCCACGCTGGGTCTCTGAGTTTAAAACATCCCTTTTCCAAGGAAAAAATGACCTTCGATTCGCCTATCCCTTCCTACTTCAGATCGCTTATGCAGGAATCGAAGCAGGTCTAGTTTTTAGTCCAAAGAAACGCGTGTATACGGGCTGGAAACATAGGTCGAATACTTCTCGGACTGGTAAGTAATCGTCTTTCTATGATTACTGAAAAAAACGATGTGCGATGCGTCGTCTTTCAACTCAATTTCCACAAAGCCGGAAAAATTGAATATCTGGTTTTATTTATTGTCGTCTTCTCTTGGCCTGTACAAAGTTTATCTCGATATTTCGCAGAAAACCAATGATTCACCTCCAACCCTCCACGCAGCATTTAGTTTTTGCCAAGGAATTCTTCCTTTTGGCCTTTGAGACCCATGCTGTCATTATCAAAAAACTCCCATAATATAAAACAATGAAATCCAAATTATTGTACCTCATTCTTCTATTCGCCGCCTTCGCAGTTTCACTAAACGCTCAAGAAGCGTCTGAAGGTGCAGAAGCTGAGCTTACTCCTTTCCAGAAAGAGCTACAGGCAATGAACTGGCAGAATGAAGGGACTGGGGATCTCGATGGTCTTGCCACCATAGAAATACCCGAGGGTTATAGTTTCATCCAGAAGAAGGACACTCGGCGCTTGATGGAGTTGTTTGGAAATATTCCAACCGAAATCGAGAGCGGACTCATTTGTCCAGAAGACCTGAGCTGGTTTGTCGTTTTTGAATTCAGCAAAGAAGGCTACGTCAAAGATGATGAGAAGGATTCGCTTGATGCGGATGCAATTCTCAAAGATCTAAAGGCTGGGAACGCGGCAGGAAACGAACGGCGGCAGGAAATGGGGCTTGAAACGCTCACGCTTGTCGGATGGGCCGTACCACCAAACTACAACCCGGCAACCAATAATTTGGAATGGGCAATACAACTCCAAGGTGAGGACGGTGGCATCACCGTAAACTTCTTTACCAAGCTATTGGGACGACGTGGAATCATGAACGCCACCCTTGTTTGCGACCCTAACGCTTTGGAATCCATTTTGCCTGATTACCAGCAACTCCTTACAAATTACAGCTATACATCGGGCAACACTTATGCTGAATTCAAAGAAGGCGATAAGATCGCAAAATATGGGTTAACCGGCCTAATTGCTGGAGGGGCACTTTTCGCAGCAGCCAAAACGGGATTTCTCGCCAAATTCTTAAAACCTATTTTGATTGGTTTAGCGGTGGTCGGAGGAGCCATAGCCAAGTTTTTCAAAAAAATAGTAGGCCGAGAATAAAAGTCCTGTGCCTCGAGTTTATCTCATATGAGTGACGGTCAGTCCTTCATTTTAATTCTTTCTGCTTTTTACCTGTGGGAAAGTATTTATTGGGTAAGACCACATTCAGTCAGTTTCGTCAGGTATTTTAATCGATGGAAGCAATCCGTTGCGACGGATCTGCTTTATGGCCGCAGACGAGCGATTTTCTTTTCGCCTCTTCCAGGATTATTCTTTCCACAGTTTATCGGATCTGAGCTCCCTTATACATTCAACTCGGCAACTCTTAAGCTCACTGGAGGCGCATTACTTTCCTGGGATGAACTTCAAATCAAACAGGAAGGGTCCACACTCTACTTTAACAAGAAATATAAATTTGATTTTCCAAGTGGAATTCAGGCAGCTGCTTCGGCACAGTTGCTACACGATTTTGCCCAAACACCTGAGGTAAAACGAACCAAGCATATTCGAGAATTCTACCGGAAACAATTAAGTAGTACTCGATCGAAACGAATTATTCAAAAAGCTAAAATTGCCACGAGTACGCTTCGTTTCAATGGTGTATTTCTCATACTGCTTTGTTTCGCGATTATCCCCTACTCCTATATTTTCAATAAAGGTTCTCTTCACTTTGCCATCACTCTCGCCATCACTATTTGCTTTGTGATTTTTCAAGCCTTCCTGGCCTACTTTGTAGCTCGTAGGCTTTACCCGGGTAAACGGAAATACAGTTTGATTATCGGCCTCAGTTCTCTTTTTCCCTGGCAGGCCATCCATGTCGGTCAACACTTGTTGAGTAATGCCCTTTCCCTGCAGCATCCTTTGGCAATATCCGCGGCCTTACTTTCTCCTAAAGATCTTTGCGCACAGATTTCGTCTTATTGGCGCAAAATGGAATACGGTCCCAATCAAAACCTCAGCCCATTGTTTAAAAATGAGCTGCAGGAATTTCTTAAGCGGGAAGGAATTGAAAAAGAGTCTCTGTTTTTAGCTCCTGAAAAATCAAGTAAAGAAACCGCCAGTTATTGCCCCTGTTGTCAGGCCCAATTCCGTGAAGGCTTTTCCACCTGTTCCGATTGCAAGGAAGTGTCTTTGATTACATTCAACAAGGAATAATCCATTCCAGTTGTTGGCACTTTGTTATTGCTCGGATTTTACCAAAAAGAGAAATTTTACTCCATGTCGAATCCCACTATGGAAGGTAAAGTCGCGATTGTTATTGGAGCTAGTAGCGGAATGGGCAAAGCCATTGCCAAAACGTTTGCTCGAGCAGGAGCTCAATTGTCAATTGCCGCTCGACGAGCTGACGTTCTCGAGAAACTCGCAAATGAGTTGGGTAATAATTGCTTAGCCTGTCAAACCGATGCACGCGATCCTGCCGAGGTCCACCAGTTGATTACGCAGACTCTCGAACGATTTGGGCGCATAGACATTCTCGTTTATGCCACGGGTACAAATATCCCACAAAGAAGTCTGGAAACGCTAACTCATGAGACGTGGGATATGATGTTAGCGACTAATACCACCGGTGCTTTCAACTGCGTAAAAGCCGTCCTGGCACCCATGCAAAAACAACAGGAGGGACTTATTATTTTCGTATCTTCTACCTGCGTGCAATCACCGGATGTCTCGGGCGTTTCTTATCAAGCTTCCAAACATGCCTTATCCGGCCTTGCTCACGGCACCTTTAAAGAACAACAAAAGCACGGTATTCGAACCACGGTTATTTATCCCGGCTTATGCGACACACCCTTAGTACTTCAGCGCCCTGTTGCTACCCCGGACGATGTTCTCGCCATGGCACTGCAGCCACAAGATGTCGCCGACGCCTGTCTTTACGTTGCAACCGCTCCCTCGCGTGCACGAATCGCTGAGCTCGTTTTGCAACCAGCCGGACTGTAGAAAAGGTTTAACAGTTGGATGTCGTCTTCCCGGTCTGGAGCACAAGCGGATTCCCGACTAAAGTCGGTCCTACATTTTTTTTCGATGAATACTAGCCTATAGAAGAATCGGACCCATCCTGCCACTCCTTCAAAGGGATCAAAACAACTATGATTCTGTACCCATTATTCTGTTATAAAGAAATGCTTTCAGTTTTCTGCGTAATTTAGCGATTTTCGTAGTAAAAAGATTTTTAGTTGTAGTTTCTTAACCACAGATAAACGCAGATTCACACAGATAAGAAGGTAGGGACCGACACGCCGAGCGGTCCGATATTCAGAAAGGTTGGTTCGTCGAATTTCAATCACCATCCAAGATGCCAAGCTGGGGCTTGGCGTTCCCAGGGGAATGCAGTTCCCGACTAAAGTCGGTCCAACATTTGTTTCCGATGAATACTACCCCGTAGAAAGAATCGGACCCTCTATAAACCACTTCACTAATTCTTACTTCAAAATCCGTCCGAAGACCATTATCTCTCCATCCAAACGGAAGCTAACAGGTATCAACATAACACTTTATCAGCAAACTGCTCCTTAATGTCTTGCTTCGAATGTTGGGTTTGAAATCATTAACCCACCTATGGAAAGTACACCTTTAAGAACGTCGGTCATCGGCAGCTACCCGTTCCCCGGATGGCTCGAATTCGCTAGTCAGAATCTCACGCAGTTTGGCGAAAACGACATCAAAGAGATGCAAGAGGACGCGGTTATCGCTGCGATCCATGATCAAACCACTGCTGGACTGGATGTAATCACCGATGGCGAGCAAACGCGCTTCGACTTCAATCTGTCCTTTTACGGATACATAAACGGGATCGAACTCGAAAGCGCGTCACCGAGGATCTACGGACCTCCCGCTCATGACCAGCGTGGTAAACACGCCATCTCCGGGGAGCTCTCCGCTCCCAACGGACTGGGTGCAGTTGAAGAATTTGAACGCCTAAAACGACTGGCTCCGGAAGGTCAAGCACTCAAGGCGAGTATCCCAGGTCCATTCACCATGAGTGGTCGTCTGCTCCCCAACGATCAGTATCCACATCGTTACGCTATTACCGAGGCGCTTTTACCCATTGTGCAAAAAGAGATTGAAGATCTTGTCGCCGCAGGATGTAAAGAAATCTGCGTCGATGAGCCTTCAATGAGCTGCTATGCTTACAAAGCGGATCCAGAAGTATTCGTAGATCTCTTCAACCGCACCGTGGAACCCGCCGTTGGGAAAACCCGCATTTGCTCTCATTTGTGTTTTGGAAACTATAAAGCAAGAGGTGTAGGCAAACGCACACCGCGCGCAATGTTTCCTGCGTTTCTCGATATGCATGTCGATGAGATGCACATCGAAACCTGCACCACCAATTTCGTCTATCTCGATCTCATCGAAGCCATCAGCAAGAAAATGGATGCGGCCGTGGGTATCATCGATGTGAAGAGTTATTACATCGAAACACCCGAAGACGTTGCCGCGATTATCAAACGCTGCCTGGAATTTGCTCCCGCCGACCGACTCGTATTCGCTCCCGATTGCGGTCTGTCTCAAACCGCCCGCTGGGCGGCCAAACAAAAACTGCAGAATATGGTAGCTGGAGCAAAGATCGTCCGTAAGGAGCTCGGCCTACCGAACGCTTGATGAAAGAGGCTTTTCAAAAGGACGACGCGCTACTCGCAGATATAGCGGCAGCGCGTGATGATGAATCCCACGCACTCCACACCTGGTGGCTCGGTCAAAGTGGATTTCTTGTCATGTGCAATGGAAGGACCGTGCTATTCGATCCTTACCTGTCCGATTCGCTAACGCGCAAATATGCTGAGACGGACAAACCACATAACCGAATCACCGAACTTGTCATTGACCCCATTCGCCTGGAAGGAATCGACGTTATCACTTCCAGTCACAATCACACAGACCATCTCGACCAGGAAACGCTCCTCGCATTATTTGAAGCAAATCCTAAAACACAATTTATCATTCCCGAAGCGAACCGTGAATTCGTCGCAACGCGGATGGCCTGCGATCCCGATTGGCCGATGGGACTCAACGATGGAGTATCGATCGAGCTTGAAGGAATCGCATTCCATGGACTTGCATCAGCACACGACGAATTAAAAACAAACGACAAAGGCGAACACCACTTTATGGGTTTCGTAATCGAGCTCGGCCCCTGGACCATCTACCACAGTGGTGATACACGCCTCTACGACGGCCTGACCCATCGCCTGAATCGATTCTCAATCGATTTAGCATTTCTCCCCATCAATGGCTACAAACCTGAACGCCGCGTCGCCGGAAATTTAAATACCGAAGAAGCTGCCCAGCTCGCCTCCGATTGCAACATAGGCACAGCCATCCCCCACCACTACGACATGTTCGAATTCAACACCGCCGACCCCATTGATTTCGGAACGGCCTGCGCAAAACAAAACGTCAACTGCCACATCCTCCGCAATGGAGAAAAAGCTACATTCTCAAAATCCTGACACCTGAACACTGACACCTTTTTTATCCTTTCATCCATGACACCTACACAACAATACCTCAAAAAATCTCGCGGACTCATTGATGCCGTGGCAGCACAGGAAAACGCCATCAATCAGGCTGCCGACTGGTTCGCCGAAACCATATTGGCAGGCCGCATGGTTCACTTATTTGGATCCGGTCACAGCCGAATAATGACGGAAGAAATGTGGCCGCGCTATGGTTCATTTCCCGGCTTTAATCCGATTGTCGAACTCTCGCTCACGTTTCACAACCTGGTAGTCGGTGCCAACGGTCAGAGACAAGCTATGTATCTGGAAAACGTCTCCGGATTAGCTGAGCAGATTCTAAGAAACTTCGATCTAAGTGACCAGGACAGTGCCCTGGTCGTTTCATCGAGCGGTTGCAATCGTGTTCCCATCGAGATAGCAGAACAATTTCAAAAAGCAGGTGTAAAAGTGGTTGCACTCATCAGTAAGCTTCACTCGGAAGCATCGACGACCAAGGACGATCGCGGAAAAAAACTCTCCGATTTCGCCGAGCTGGTTTTGGACTCAGGTGCACCCGTTGGCGATGCCATGGTTTATGTCGAGGGATTGGATACACCGGTCTCCCCCGGTTCCACCATCGGAGGCTGCCTTCTGGTGAACTCTATTAAGGCTGAAGTGGCCCAGAGATTAACCGCTGCAGGGCACCCTCCCAAAGTACTTACCGCAGGAGCAATTGTCGGTGCCGAAAAAGCGAACGAATTATTTCAATCCGCCTACGATGAGCATGGACGCCGTATCGCGAAGTATTACGCCAACCTGGGCAAACCTTCCATTCAACCGCCTTCAAGAGCCAAAGTAATTGAATGAATACACGAAGTTTCATTCCTAAAAAACATAACATGCTTGAAACCTCGATTGTCTTAAAAAGGCTAAGATCGACAAGCGCGACTAGCTGCGTTTCAGCCAGTAACTCCTTCGGTCACATAGACAACTATGCTCCCTCTGTGAGTTCCAGTCTGTGGCCTTGCTATTCATCACTTCTCAATCTTTTGAACAAGAAGGCATGAGCAAGATCTGGAAAATAGCCGGCATCAATTTCGATCACTTTCACATGGGCGATCTGCTCAGGCAGGCGTTTGATCATCCTCATGCAGAGATCGTGGGCATCTGTGATGAGGATCCATCACGTATGCAGGCTGCAGTAGAAAATTTTCCCATTCCTTCTGATCGAGTGTTCACAGATGTGGATGCCTGTATGCGCTCCACCGATCCGGATCTGGTTGTCATTTGCGCTTCCACCGCCCGCCACGCTGATTACGTTGAAAAAATCGCACCCTACGGAAAACATCTCTTTGTCGAAAAACCCTTTGCCGACAACTTGAAGAATGCCGACCGCATGCTCGCTGCTATTCAGGAAGGACAGCAATTGATAATCAATTGGCCTTTGCGTTGGTACTCATCGCACGCCACGGCATTTCGGCTCGTCAGCGAAGGGAAGATTGGAACCGTCCGCGAAGTTCACTTTTACGACGGGAACCGAGGCCCACTCGCCCACGGGGCAGACAAGGTGACATTGGATGTCACCGCCGAAAGGAAAGCAGAAAGCTGGTTCTATAAAAAAAGCGAAGGCGGAGGATCACTCCTTGATTACCTGGGTTATGGCACGACCCTGGCAGCTTGGTATAATGGCGGACAAGTCCCCGAAGAAGTCACAACGATCACCGGTGGCGACCCAGCGTTGGAAGTAGACGAACACAGCATCACGATTTGCCGCTATGCCGACGGAACACTTTCAAAATTCGAAACCAAGTGGGGTACCTTTACCGATCCGTGGACGCATCAACCCCAGCCGAAGTGCGGCTTCAACATAGTAGGTTCCGAAGGCACCATTGCTTCCTACGATTTGGAACCTACCATCCGTTTACAAACTCGTGAAAACCCTGAAGGTAAAACCATTCCCTCGGACGATCTTCAACATCCCTTCCATGCCCCGATTCCCTACGTGATCCACTGCCTGGAAAACAAGCTACCCATCGATGGCCCGCTCAGCGCTGAGACCTCCAGAATTGGTCAACTCGTGGTCGATGCTGCCGCCAGAAGTGCTGAAACCAAATCAACAGTATCTATTAAACTGTAGGAGCGGCTTTACGCCGCGATCCATATGTGCAATCTCAAAGCAATCGCGGCGTAAAGCCGCTCCTTCAAAACATCACTCTCAAGCATGTCCGACGACACCAATTACACCCTCACCTCCGACAGTAAGGTAAAACAAATCCCAGCTCCAGAACTGGACTACCGACCACGCCTGCCCAAAACCTTTCGCCCCAAGATCGGGCTCATTGGTTGTGGCGGAATTACCTCTCACCATTTGACCGCTTACAAGGAAGACGACCTGGAGGTCGTAGCTCTCTGCGACTTGAATATTCAGGCAGCAGAAGACCGGAAAAAAGAATTTTATCCTGAGGCAACCTGCTATACCGATTACAATGATCTGCTGTCGGACGTTAGAATAGACGTAGTCGATATCGCCCTACATCCGGGTCCCAGAGCTGCAGCCGTCGAAGCCGCCCTCCATGCGGGAAAACACGTACTCAGCCAAAAGCCCTTCGCGCTCGACATCGATGTCGCCGCCAAGCTCGCAGACCTAGCCGATGAAAAAGGCCTGAAGCTAGCCGTCAACCAGAACGGTCGCTGGGCTCCTTATGTGCGCTACATACAGCAGGCAATTAACAAAGGCCTTATAGGAGAAGTTCACTCCGCAAATATTTTTCTGAACTGGGACCATACCTGGATCAAAGGGACTCCATTCGAAACCATCCATCACATCATCCTTTACGATTTTGCTGTTCACTGGATTGATATGGCCGTCAATTTCTTCAAAGGCCAATCAGCCGAACTGGCAACCGGAAGTCTGCGCAAAGCAAGCGAGCAAACCATAGATCCACCCATGATGGGCGGTGCCGTTCTTCAGTTTGCCAATGGATTCGCCACCCTTGGATTTGATGGACACAGCAAACACCGAAATCTGGAACGTTTTACCATAACGGGTTCCAAAGGAACTATCAACGCCTCCGGCACAGTCTGCAAAATCGATGAAGTAAAACTCGAAAATGAGGAAGGTGTTGCCACCGCCAAGCTTGAAGGCGAATGGTTCAACGACGGATTTCGTGGAACGATGGGCGAGTTGCTTTGCGCGATAGACGAAGGCCGCCAACCATTCAACTCAGCGAGGAATAACTTGGACACACTCGCAGCCGTTTTTGCGGTCATCGGGTCCGCAGATTCAGGACAAACCGTAAAGGTCGGTAGTCATCGGCAGCTGGATGATCGATGTCAGCCTAAAACGAATAGTTAAACTCCGGCGGCATAGCCAGCCTACGCTAGAAGCTTCGGCAAGGTGCGACTGGAAGCTATCCACCCTTCCCTTTAAGACCTGCAAGCTTCTGACTTGCCTGATGCACTTCCTCGTCCACCATCGTGACCATCGAATTAATCGGAAAAGTCATCGTCATCATTGGCGGCACCACTGGCATAGGCGGTAGTGCTGCTAAAGCCTGCGTAAAAGCCGGAGCCAAAGTGGTCGTGGTCGGACGCTCGGAAGAAAGCTGCAAATCCATCGCAACAGAACTCGGCGAAAATGGGATCACATTGGCCGCCGACGCCACCGCTCCTGATACCGCAGATAAAGCCATCGACTTGGCACTGGAGAGTTTTGGTGGCTTCCATGGTCTTTACCACGTCGCCGGAGGAAGCGGCCGGAAATTTGGCGATGGACCTCTCCATGAGATCACCGACGAGGGTTGGGAAAAAACCCTGAACTGGAACCTGACTTCTCTCTTTCAATCCAACCGCGCCGCGGCACGTCGTTTTCTCGAACTGGGTACCGGAGGATCTGTACTAAACCTGGGTTCGGTACTCGGCTACTCCCCTTCCTCAAAATATTTTGCCAGTCACGCTTACGCGGCATCGAAGGCAGCAATCATTGGTTTCACCAAATCAGTAGCAGCTTACTACGCTGACAAAAACATTCGTTTCAACGTGCTTGCCCCTGCGCTGGTTGAAACACCCATGGCACAACGCGCTGCTGAGGATGATACCATTCAGAAATTTATTGCCACCAAACAACCGCTCGATGGAGGACGCATCGGTCGACCCTCTGACCTGGATCAAGCCGCCATCTATTTCCTAAGCGACAGCTCCAGATTCACCACCGGCCAGATACTTTCAGTCGATGGCGGCTGGAGTGTGAGCGAAGGTCAGTATTAATTTCTAGGTAATCTGGGAACACCGAACTCCAGCTCGGCACATATTGAAACCGGCAAACATTTCATCCATTGTTTGTTCAATTTTTCTATTACCGGTTTTTTAGGGAACGAAATCTCACTGCACCTTCCTTTCCCGAGTTTGAGCATCCTCACGAAAGCCCCAGCGATTCTCGATGAATTCATAAAGGCTCTTGTGGAAGCCTCCCTCGTAATGGGGCGTGTCCAAGGTTTGCATCCATCGTTCCAAAGGTAGTTTACGTCTGTCGCCGGGAAGCTCTTCCCGTTTACAGCGAAATTGGACCAGTACTGATTCCCTGTTCCCTGCGCATATTCATCGTAGCCAAACGCCTGGGACCGATGGTTGCTAACGACCGATTCTGGCACGTCCGCCATGCTCTTGTAGCCGTTCTCGGCGAGCCATTTTGTGGTCTCCCGGTTGGGCTCAAGATGCCACTTGCCCACATGCCCGGTTGTATAGCCGAAGTCTTTCAAACGAGAAGCAATGGATTTCTGCGAAGCGGGCAGCGGGCCCTCTCCGTTGGCATCAATGCCAAAACGCTGTTGATATCGCCCCGTGACGATGCCCGCCCTCGACGGCACGCATTGCGGAGCCGTGCAGTAAGCCTGGGTCATCAATACACCGTTGGTCGAAAGCCGGTGCACATTAGGCATGTCTACCTCCTTTCGCAAATCCGTCGCCTGCAAATCATTGTGACCATGGTCATCGGTTACAATGAAGATGATGTTGGGCTGAGCCGCTTCTAAACACGTGGCCGCCAGAAACAGCATGAGTATATAATAGACACCATATTTCTTCATATCGATAACTCCGTTCTGCAAATTGGAATTGCTAATCATTTGCGGGTACAAGTTCGAATTTTTGAAGGGTCATAGAATGGCCCGCTGAGCCTCGTTTGCTCGGAAGCAGAATAAATTGCCGAATAGCGCCTTCGTATCCTGGTTTCCCTTTCAGCTCAATGGTATAAGTTCTCAATTTACCGTCGGGAACGATTTTGAAAGCGATGGATTTTGGCGATTCGGCTTCCGGATCAAAAGGCATCCATTGGAGGTATGCGCGTTGCTCATCTGTTTTGAAGGCGGCGGTGATAGAGATCGCGGGATAGTCATCGGCATTCCAGCAACCCAGAGGACTGATTAATCGCGGCTGGTCCTGATCGAGTTTTACCTGGAGTCCGGCGCGGACAGGCCACCCGGAGTCTGAGGCGTTCTCATAAGTCCAGTGTTGGCGGTCTGAAGAAAAGTCGAAGCGCTTTACCGGACCGGAGGAATTACCGTAAACATAGTCACGAATCTCTTCGATGGTCCCCGCGATCAATTGATAGCTGTACTCATACTGAATGTTGTGATCGAGAATGTCGTCGTGCAACGGGGCAATGTATCCTGTGGGCCCATCCTTGGGACCTCCCATACCCGGCTTGCCATGGAATCCTCCCAGAAACTTGCTCGAACCGTAATTCCAGACTCCCAAGCCATGTCCCTCTTCATCGACCAGCGCAGCCCAGTTTTCTGTAGCCTGAAAGCGGGACCAGGGAAACTCGCCCGGCTTTTTATCTTTGATGGGGATCTCTGTCAGCTCATCTCCGGAAAACGGTTGCGGACCTTGGTAGGTGATTAATCGATACCAGGGCCCGTTAGTGTAGACGGCCGGCAGCTCCTGGGAGCGAGCCCGATATTGGGCCGTATCACTGCGATGGTTGTTGAGGCGCGATCTGACTTTGGCCGTGGCGCCTTCCAACTGAATCCAGGTTTCGAAGGTACACTCCCCAGGCTGGTTATCCAGAGGCCAATGCATGGGAATGCACTTCACATACAGCGTTTCACCATCGTTGGTGAAATCAATCACCTGGGAACGGTTCTCAAAGACGTCACCGGATTGAATCGGATTCCAGCCCAATCCTTTCCAACGTTCCAAAGGTTTCTTACCATTGGGTTCAAAGGGCCTGGGATAAGAGTAAAAGGACATCTGTATCTGCCTTCCCCAGTCATGACTGTTGACCATGTTGATGCCCCTTTCTTGGTCGGCGAAATAGGTGATGGCTCCGCCGATGGAAAGGTCTATCCCAATTCGAACAACACCGTTGTCGAGGTATTCGACGCGGCTGTTCTCTGCAGTCGTCGGGTCATCGCGATTACCTGTTTCAGCCGAGAGCATTGGAATACACAATCCAAGTATCGGTGCCCCCATCCACCTTACCGGTACGTTAAGTATTTTACGGATTGTCATAGGTTCGGATCGGAGTAACTTCATCGCACACTGACTCGGGGCTTGGTGGAGTCTGAGTAAGGCAGATAATCAAAGCTATCCGTTAGTCTTGGATCGTTGGTAGCGAGCATCACTGCATCGACCTGCTGTCTCAGTTCTTTCAATACGGCTGCCCTGGATGGCTCTTCAGCCAGATTGTGTAGTTGGTCGGGATCGGTTTTTAAATCGTAGAGCTCTTCCACTGGCCGTTTGCCGAGGGTGAGTTCGAAGTGATCATCAAGATGGGTGAACATATAGGCCTTGGTGAGGCTTGCATCCAGGTCGGTCGTGGTAACGGCTGTTTGAGTATGCAGCTCGTCGTAGGTGGGCTTCTGGGCTGTATTCCAGTTATAGGGATCTCCCATAGGCCAACGTTCGGGCTTAAAGTTTTTGATATACAGGTAGTCTTTATTCCGAACCGCTCGCATAGGGTAAGGTAAGTTACCGGCTCGCGCACTGTGATAGTGGCGCTCCCGGCCTACGAAAACATGGTCTCGTTGGGGATCAATCCAGCCACTTTGCTTGCTCTTGATTTGTTCGAGAAAACTGCGCCCGGTCATACTTTCCGAAACTTCTGCCTCAGCAAGTTCAAGTAGTGTAGGTCCTAGATCCATCAGATTGACAAAGTCGTCTACGGTTCGGCCAGGCTGTATGTGTCCTGGCCATCTCATGAGCAACGGTGCCTGGATTGCCAGATCGTAACAGTTGGTTTTACCTCGCGGAACTCCAGGAATACCATGATCGCCCGAGAGATCTTTGGTTTCACCAAGGTCGTTCTTGAGGTTGTATAGCTCAAATCGATCGGCTCCGTTGTCACCATCCGCATGGAAGCGGATGAGTTTCCAGTCGCCTTCCCGGTGATAAGTGGACGGGATGTTGCCCGATTTCGGATAATAGTGGGGAACGAAACAGGTGAGATCGGAACGGGGATTGTCCGTTCCTTTTAGTGCCGGTACTTGGCTAACTCCGTCAAAGCGCAGTTCCGCCGGTTTTGGAAGGGAGAGCATTTCCAGGATGGTGGGATACCAGTCGGTACTAGTAAGAAAGGCATCCGTTTCGCTGCCGGATTGAAGGTGTCCCGGCCAGATGACCGCGCAGGGCACCCTCGTACCTCCGTCGTAGATGGTCGCCTTGCCGCCGCGAAGAGGGGCATTGCTGGTAGGAGGAACTCCATCGATGAGACTGAACAGGATACCGCCATTGTCAGAGAAGAAAATGATAATGGTGTTTTCGCTGAGTTGGAGACGGTCCAAAGCATCGAGCAAGGTGCCGACCGCGTCATCCAGGCTTTCAACCATGGCAGCATAGAGGGGCACTCGCTGTGGGTTGTTCGGATCGGCCTTGGCCGCGTACTTATCGATGAGCGATGGTTTTGCGTCGAAAGGCGTGTGTACCGAAAAGGCCCAATAGTTTAAAAAGAAGGCCTCGTCGCGGTGTGCTTCGAGGAAGGCGACGGCTTCTTTCGCCATGCGGTCTTCGATATGCTCGTCGGGAGTGGCCGGATCAAAATCCAGTTCATTGGGAAACTTCCAGGGGGCAACATAGGAACCGGCTGGACCGGGACCGGGCCAGTGAGGCACATCGATATCGAACCCCTGTTCGAGCGGTGAATAGGGTTCTTTGCCCAGATGCCATTTACCAAAATGGCCCGTCACGTAGCCCGACTGCCGCAAGGTCTCTGCCAGGGTAACATAGTCGGTGTTGAGCCGGGTAACGGACTGCGGAGTCAGCGCTTTGCGGTCGGGTCGGGCACGAGTAGGTAGCGAGGCTTTGAGAACAACTTGCTCCACATGGCCGGCGGCTGAGGTAAATCCTATCCGTCCCGGTTCTTGTCCCGTCATGATACTGGCGCGGGTCGGGGAACAGAGCGGGTGTGCCGTATAGGCGTTGCTAAAAAGCATACCCCTGTTGGCCAGACGCTCTATATTAGGCGTTTCGTAGAAGCTGGTATTTCCGTAGAGAGTGGTATCACTCCAGCCCAAATCATCGGCCAAAATGAACACCACGTTCATCTTTTCGCTAGCTTCGGAGCATAACGGCCATAAAACCGCTAAGCAAATCACCTTCCAACCATTGGATGAAAGAGTCATTACCTGGAGCTCCCTTTTTCTGATCGCACCCGGTAGTGGTCGAGCGCTGCTTCATCGACTTCAAGCCCCAGCCCCGGACCCTGCGGGATAGACATCAATCCATCCTCGACGCGGAATACGTCTTTGTTTTTCAGGAGCCGCTTCCCGGGAGCGAGGGTCTCCTCGGGCAGCATGCCCGGCGAAGTCATCACCAACTCTTGCCAATTCGTGGTGGGTGAAAAGGCCGCCACCTGGAGGAAGCCGGCCAGTGGAAGACCATGGATACCGTGGGGCACCATCCTGACTGGTTTGTCAAACGCCCGGACCATATCGGAAATCTGCTTACACACCAAAATACCTCCGGCTAAAATCACATCCGGTTGCAGAATGTCGAAGGCGTCATGGGCCAAGTACTGGGCAAACAAACGCGTATCGTTGTCCCCTTCCCCACCGGTAATGCGTAGTCCAACTTCCTGGCGCAATTTGGCCGAACGGGAAATCGATTGGAAGGATGGAGATTGCTCCAGCGGAAGTAGATCGCGAAAAGACGAGGTGTAGTTTTCCCTCTCAAAAGGCTCTTCAATCCAATAGGCCCCATGCTCCTCCATGCCGCGAGCCACCTTCAGGGCTTCATCGTAAGACCATACCCAGGGCGCCCGCTGCCCGGTGCGATCGAACATAATCGGGAAGTCGGGCCCGACCGCGCGCCGGATCTCCTTCAAGGCTTCCACGTCGTCCATGATCTGGGGCCGCCAGCAACGGATCTTTACGCCTTTGAATCCCCGGTCCTGGAAAAATTTGATATCCTCGGCCTGCCGCTCGTATGACACATCCGACTGGTCATCCTTGCCCGGCCAGACGATGGTCAGGTAAACCCGGATCTTGTCCCTGACCGCTCCGCCCAGCAAACGATGAACCGGCATATCCAGAGCTTTGCCTTGCACATCCCAGACGGCGTGTTCCCAACTACCGACCTGGCAAAGTCCCCCGGCAAGAAATTGATCCACCGCAAACGGATCTTTTCCAAACAGAATCTCCCGAACCCTTGGCAAGTCCTCAAGCGGATGACCGCGCCCGAAACTGTAGCCGGTTATGCCTGAGTTGGTGGAAATTTTATAGACAAAATGCCGCCGGACTTCTCCGCGCCGAATCTCTTCACCTTCGTCCCGCACATCGACCACAAACTGTTCCGCGTTGGTGATAATCAGATCCGACTTTTTGCCGGATCGAATACGATCCTGCTCATCGGCCAATACGGATAATTCCGAAGCCACCAGACAACCCATCCCGGACAAAGCTCCGAGCTTAATAATCTGGCGTCTGGAATAATTCATAGGGCTGGCAAATGGGGGTATAAACTTTATCGAGAATGGGTCATTTATGGCAATGTATCACCGAAACTAAAAAGAATCTAAGAAATTCCCTTACTTATGCAGGTTGTTCACGCTGTGTCTGGGCTTAGGCTTAATCTTGTATGAGTCACCCAACAGCAAAGCACGGTAATCGACAAAGGGATAGGAACGCCCATCTGAAGCCGGATTGTAACCCGGGTTCAAGGTCGGCAGATACTTATCCGCGACATTCTCGCCAAGCCATTCATTGAGTTCGGAAAACAAGGCGCGCGTCAGTTCGGGTTTTGCACCGGCCAGATTTTGTGTTTCGGAAATATCCTCATCGATATTGTACAACCAAAGCCGGCCCGACCAATCGTAGATGAGTTTATGCGGGCCCTTCCGAATGGCCGAGTGCGGGGCGAGTGGCATGCCGTCCACCGGGTTGTGCACAATCACGTTGAACGGGTAATGCCAGAAGAAAGTGTCGCGGTCATAAGATGTTTGTTCTCCGGTGGGATTCTCAATTAAACCCACCAGACTTTGCCCATCGATGGCGGGACCCAGGGAAGGTTTTTGGTACGGCTTCACGTCCACACCGGCCATTTCCAGGATGGTAGGAAAAATGTCATTGCAATCGACTGCCCGATCCACCCACTGGCCACCTTTGATCTTTCCTTTCCAGTAGAAAAAGAGCGGCACACGGATACCGCCTTCAAAAAGCATGGCTTTGCCGCCTTTGAGCGGAGCATTCCAGGTGGCCCTGGAATCATCGGCCCTTGTTTGTTGATTCATGGGCCATGAAACGCCGCCGTTGTCGCTCATGAAAACAATCAGAGTGTTTTCCAACTGGTCCGTTTCTTTGAGAACGTCCACCAGGGAACCCACCGACTCGTCCAAACTTTTAACCATGCCCGCATAGGTCGCATTGGTGTGATTATTCCAACCTTTGGTGGGTTTTGACTCAAAGTAATCAACATCTTCCTTTTTTGCCTGGATCGGACCATGCAAAGCCAACTGGCAGAAATAGAGAAAGAAGGGTTGACCGCCACGCGTCTTAACGTGCGACCGGATGAAGGCAGAGGCTTGCGCCGAGAGATCATCTGTTAGATATTTCTCGCCGGTTTCCTTGCCAGACTTTCCATTATAGAGCTTGTCTTGGGGCATGCGGGGATGAACCGGTTTATGATTGTCCCAAATTTTACGCCAATCGAAATAGACTGATCCTCCCGCATCAATATAGGCAATTTCCTCAAAGCCCTGGTCGTGGGGTTCATAGCCCTTGGAGCCATGCCCTCCGAGGTGCCACTTCCCGATGAAGGCGGAGCGGTAGCCATCCTGATTGAGTGCCTCGGCCAAGGTGATTGCATCGCGTCCCAGATCATTTGCCTGGCCGGAAGGCAGAGCCTGCAAGGAAGAGCCATTCCAAAGCGCCTGTTGCTCCCGGATGGAATCCCCCCAGTAGATGGCATCTTGTGCCAGGTATCCGGGAGGGGGAGCTATTCCCTGGTTGTAAAAGGTCCGCACACTGCCCGGCGTCGCGGTGGTGAAGCCGATCTTCCCGGCATAGCGGCCTGTTAAAATACTGGAACGCGTGGGCGAACACAACGGGCAGGCGTAGGCTTGCTGAAAAGCGGTGCCTTCGCCGACCAGTTTATCCAGATTGGGTGTTTCGTATAACTGTTGATGGGTGGGTGTGCCTGTTATTCGCTCGGCAAACGCACCCAGGTCCGTATACCCGGTGTCATCAGCAAGTATCAATAGGATGTTTGGCTTTTTTGCGGCAGATAATCCGCCAAGCAAAGCCAGGGAGGCATACGTCACCCATGAGTATATTTTTAACAGATCCTTTGTCATAAAATGGGGAGTGTTGTCGGACCATGGTCATGTCCGGGAGAAAACGACGAGTTCCAAACCAGCCCGGCACCACCATGACCATACAAAACACAAGCCTTAGAACCTAAATGTGTTGGTCAGGAGGAAAGTCCGTGGATCCTGGTAACTCCAACGAACAACCTTCCCCGTCCTGGGTCCATCAGTCTGGAATGGCAGGAGATCGGTTTCATCGAGCAAGTTTCGGATATTCATCTGGACACTCCAATCTACCTTTCCATCAAAG
>JAQBYJ010000024.1 GCA_027622555.1 Verrucomicrobiota bacterium | reverse complement strand
CTATTTTTATCATTCATACACTGTGGCATATAACAGGAGTGTAGTCTATCCTAAAGATTGATCAGTAACTCCCATAGCGAAATCTGCGACTAGAGGCTCTTTCCTAACCGAGTGGCTATCCGCGAATGTATTTCCGTCGAGGAAAATATCGCGGGCAACCGCCCGACCATCCATCGAAGCGAAAAGAAGAAAACTATAGGTTTCCTCTTTCCTGTGGATCCCAGGCAGAACAGGGATATTTGTCTCTCCACCGGGACGTATGTGGGTGGTTCCAAAATC
The DNA here is from genome assembly GCA_027622555.1 of Verrucomicrobiota bacterium. Taxonomy (NCBI): domain Bacteria; kingdom Pseudomonadati; phylum Verrucomicrobiota; species Verrucomicrobiota bacterium. The sequence continues at coordinate 61,185 of JAQBYJ010000024.1, read as the reverse complement.
GAGCGGAAGATTATAACCCAAACGGCCTTCGATACCCGCATTGACGTAGGTACTGACATTTCCCAAAACCGCACTTCCGTTGGCGGTCGCGTCCATCTCCCAGCCTTTGCCTATGTTATTCTGGTTTAATCGTCTTCGGTGTTCCGCAATCAGATTAATTCCAAGCTCATCATCAAGCTGGTTTGCCCACCCATTGGCACGAGGTATGCCGCGACGGTCATGAACAAAATCCTGAATTTCCTTTCCAAGCGCGGAAGGACCAACCACTCCCAGCTGAATTTCGAAAGTGTTTTGAAATTTTTCATCTTTCATATGAAACCCAGCCCCAAGATACAACCAGGCCGCATAAGGGCGGTCATTTTCCACCAAATCCGTTGTTATAATATTTTCCGGAGTATACATGTTTTGGCCAATTGAGAAAGCAACATTCTTGCTCAGCTCATCGTTCCTGAGGTAGGGGACCTTCTCGGCAAAGAACTCTGTAAACCGTGGGAAATACGTTTGTGCAAACTCCTCCAGGTCAGGTGATACCCATCCAATTTTGGTGCCATTGGTGTACTGTTGGTCCGTATCAGCAAACAGATCGTTCTCAAAGTATAAGCTTAAAACACCGCCATCCGACCTGGACGCTTTCGGATAGGCCTCGGCCGCTGACAGGCCTGAAATTATTCCTAAGACAATGACACTGCTGACAAACAAGTACCTCATTATTCTTAGGAACATTGACGAAGCTTGGCTAATAACAACCATTTTTTAGACCAAATCGTAGTGGGTAAAGCGGCGAGGCCAGCACCAGGTAATTTATCTTTGAATCCTTTGCTTATAGGGACTTTCGGTCAATTTGAGATATAAGGAGGATCAAAAAATGATCTTGGGTTTTCTTGAGTTATCGCTTCTGGTGTGGCTTCGAAACGATCAGACTTATCAAAAGACACTTATGCCCGACCAAGAAGAAACACCCGAAACCGGGAATACAGACAATCTGGAAGATCATCCGTTTACGGCCTTAGGTCTCTCTGAAAGGGTAGTTAGGGCAGTCGCAAGTAGTGGCTATCAACAACCAACCAACATCCAGGCTCAAGCCATTCCAGTAGTACTGTCAGGAAGAGACGTTATCGGCTCCTCGCAAACAGGCACAGGAAAGACGGCAGCCTTCGCCTTACCTGTTATTTCAAATCTGGTCAAACACGGCAAATTCCGAGTGCTGGTCCTAGAACCGACGCGGGAACTGGCAGACCAGGTAAACGACGCATTCAGGACCTACGCAAAATACACTAACTTGAAAACAGTCCTCATCCAGGGTGGGGTTGGTTACGGTCGTCAAAAGGAGATTTTGGCAAGTGGCGTGGATATCGTTGTAGCTACCCCGGGTCGTTTACTCGATCACCACCAGCAAAGAACCATCAGCTTTAAAGATATCGAAATCGTGATTTTGGATGAAGTTGATCGAATGCTGGACATGGGTTTCCTGCCGGACGTGAAACGAATCGTGAAGCTTACTCCAAAAAAGCGGCAGACCTTGTTCTTTTCAGCAACCATTCCTTCAGAAATCGAATACCTGGCCCAGTGGTCCCTGACCAACCCGTTCACCATTGACGCCGGTCAAAGGCGGTCGGCTGCAGAAACAGTGAGCCACAGCCTCTACCCTGTTGCCAGAGAGCAAAAGATGGAGCTGCTAATTCGCATTCTCGACGATCTTAACTACGAAAGCATTCTAATATTTACCGAACGTAAGCTCGACGCCGAAGTGGTCGCTCGAAAACTTGAGAAAAACGGGCACGAAGCTATCACGCTTCACTCGGATCGTTCCCAAAAAGAACGAAAGCAAGCGTTGGATGGATTCAAAAGCGGTGCCCACAAAATTATGATCGCTACCGATGTAGCCGGTCGTGGACTAGACATCACAGGCATCAGCCACGTCATTAATTACGATGTCCCGCGAAATCCGGAAAACTACGTACACAGAATCGGTCGAACGGGAAGAGCCAACACGGAAGGGGATGCTATAACACTTTTCAGTGCAGATGAGATGGACCCTGTAAAGGCGATAGAAGCTTACCTCGGTGAACCACTCAAACGCGAAACGATTGAAAACTTTGAATACGCATTTACCACCCTGCTCCAAACACAGGAGGTATCCCGTCCGGTTCGCAGAGGAAGAAATCGTGGCTACATTCCGGCCGACACAATGCCCTTCAACCTTAAAGGTCGTCGTCGATAGCTTCGCCTGATGGCTGCGAGTCCCTTTTCCAGGCTTTCCAATTTATCCAGCTTCCTGGAGTCACCAGACTCCTGACCCCAACCAGAATCCATTCAACCTGGAATCAGGGGGATTGGTTCTTTCAATTCATACCGTGGTGAGTATATTAAAAAGAACCATGACCGCAGAAGAAAATAACCCAAAACATTTCAACAAAGACCGGAAATCAAATCCCAATCTGGCTATGTTTGCCATCCTGGGCGTAGGTGTACTTTACATCCTGATTCGCGTATTTCTCCATTTTAAGGCTGGGGAATAATACCGTTTGTTTACCACTCCAGTGGAAGTGGAGGTCACCGATTTAACAAAGAATCGTCAAAGTAAAGTGGTTGAGAAAAACACCCCGGTTATCAAGGAGGAAGTCCTACAATGCGAGTACTCCTAACGTCCCACGGATCCATCGGTGACATTTATCCGATCATAGCCTACGGCAAAGCCCTACGGGAAGCCGGGCATGAAGTAACTTTCGCATCCGCACGGCTTTACAAATCCGAAATCCTTAGGGCGGGCATCACTTATTTTCATCTTCCTCCGGATTGGGAACAGGAGATCTTTACTGAGTTCATGCGCGACTTGGACCGGACCCATAATCCTATTTTGCAGCTTCGCAAAATTTATAAAGGGGCATTGCCCTTTTTGTCCGAGCTCATTGATAAAATTGATGAGGCCTTGAGGGACAACGATGTGTTGGTCAGCTCGTACCTATTTCCTAATTACAAAGCCATAGCGGAACGGCAGGGCAAGCCTTTCATCTCTTTCGCATTTTGCCACAATACCATCCCATCGCCGAACTACCCGCCGGAGTTGGTCCCCTCACTAAACTGGATGCCTGACTTCGTTCAGTCTATTTGGAATAGGACCTTTTGGAGCATTTCCAATTTCATAGTGGATATGACCATCAATGGAGTCATTGGACAGGTTTTTAGGGAAAAGAATCTTCCATTATCAAAGGATTTTTTAATCAGACCCTGCGACCTTGTACTAACCGTGGTTTCGAAAGCACTCATGTCGAATCGCGGACGCGTGGATGATATTTTCAAATTTACGGGGTTCCTGCGTTGGCAAGCACCCGAATCTGAGGAAAAGGAAACTAGAATTACAGCCTTTTCAGGAGGAGAACTGGTCCCCGTTCTCACTTTTGGAAGTGTCGCCTTTGATGATACCCATTCTATCATGAGCCGATTTGAGAAAAACTGGCCCGAAGGCAAAAAGATTATTATTCAGACTGGCTGGTCCGGGCTTTCGGTAGAAGTGGAACGCCCCGAAATTCTTGTGGTTGGCAGCATGTCGCACGACCAGCTTTTCCGCCATGCATCTTGCGTGATTCATCATGGTGGGGCAGGAACGACGGCGTCAGTCCTTACAGCCGGAAAGCCACATATAATAATCCCTCATATTGCGGATCAACATTTCTTCGGAGCCGAAATGAAACGTCTGGGAGTAGGTTGGGTCATAAAACAAAAGCACTGGCCCGAACGGCTACCTTCTCAAGTTCAACGAATCGAACAACAAGAGGACTATCGCGGGAAAGCCCGTGAGATACAACAGGTGCTCCAGGAAGAAGACGGTCCTGGAAACGCGGTGAAGGCTCTTGAAGCATTTGTCGCAGCTTACAACCGCAATCAGGAAAAGCTCTACAGAAAGGGGTGACCCCGTACTTCGAATATTTTTATCGCCACGCTTACAGTGTGGAAAATCCAAAAGGCGGAAACCATTACAGGAATCCGACAGGTTTGTGTTCTTTAAAATCACGCAAATGAAATTTTGACAGGCGGATAGCCAATCGTTTTAACCACCTTGCAATGAAGGGTATGTTTCAAATTTCTGTTCTATCATTAACCGCTTTGATGTTTTTCGCAGGTTGCGGAAAACGATCTGTTGAGTACTCGGTTAATCCAGTTCCTGGAGCCAACGCAACACGCGTTGCCAAGTATAGATTCGAAATATTCAGAAATGCCCCCGAAGCCCGGCCCTACGTGAAAATTGCTGAGGTGACTGCGGAAACGACCAATATCGAAAAGGCCAAAGATATATTCACCAAACAGGGGAAGAAGGTCAAAGGCCAGGCTGCGGTGAATATTCGGGCGGTCAAGGTCGGCAACTACCGTGGGTTATCCGTTCACCACTGGGTCGCGGATATCGTAGTCTGGCAGTAGCCTGAAAGAAGTGATTTCCCAGCGAGCTTGCTGGAACTAAGGGAACCTGCCCTGCCTCAACCAGGCAAAAAAGAAGGGTGGTTTCAGTGTACAGGTTTCAGTAGGCCGACGTTCTCCGACGAGGAAAGTGAGAAACGTTTTCGTTTCAGAAATCTGACACCCCCATATCCAACCGTTCAAACCTCCAAAAAGGATTCAGGCCAAGGGCACCTCGTTCTGGAAAACCTGAGCCAGTGTTTGACGTTTGCGGATAAGCACCACTTCTCCGGATTCGCGCAATAGCACCTCAGGGACTTCTGGAAACGAATTATAGTTTTTTGCCGGCATGCTTGAGCAATAGGCACCCGCTCCATCGATCACGAAGAGATCACCGATTTCGGCCTTGGTTAGGACGCGCTCTTTCAAGAGACCTGGGTCAGACTGATCCGGGGTTAGAAGATCACCTGATTCACAGCAATGCCCCACAACGATGACGGATTCTTTTTCTTCTGAGGATCTGTATTCGACGGGCACAACAGTCATCGGCTGCTGAGCAGCGTAAAGCGTAGGACGGAGAATTTCTGTCATCCCTGTATCCAGTTTTAGAAAGACATGTCCTTCAGCACCGGTATGGGTTTTGTCCTGAACGGAGGCAAGCAGGCAACCGGAGTTGGCGGCCAGGTAGGTTCCTGGTTCGATCTCAAGATGGAGCTCACGACCCGTTTCTTTAGCAAAGGCTTCGAGTGCGGCTTTGACCGGTTGCCCAACCACTTGGAGATCCGTTGAAACTTCCCCTGGCATACGGCCGACTTTGAAGCCTCCACCAAGATTCACATGGGTAACATTGGGAAATAGACGCACCTGATTCAAAGTCAGATTGGCAGCTTTAACCCAAACATCCGCGTCGCTGCCTGAACCAATGTGGGAATGGATGCGAAATACCTGCAACGAATACTTCTCCACAATTTCCTGAGTCTGCCCCAGAAGCTCATGCCAGATGCCAAAGCTGGAAGATGGACCTCCCACATTAGTTTTGAGTGTGCCACCGGAGCCTACACCTGGGTTTACGCGCAGTCCGAGCCGACCTCCGGGGAAGGCTCTTCCAAAGGCTTCCACTTGCTTTAATGAGCAGGCATTGACCGAAATCCCGAGATTCACCAGGTCAGTTATGTTTTCAGGAAACTCTTGCGAAGAGAGACTAATTCGCTCTGCCGGAATCCCGGACTGCACCGCGCGTAGCACCTCGTGCCCACTGCTTGCATCGAAGTGAAGACCCCAGTCACGAAATAAACTGAGGACAGCACCGTTTGGACACGCCTTCATGGCATAACGTCCCGTAAATCCGAAAGGTCTTGGAAAAGCCAGGACTGCTTCGGCAGCTTTTCTTAACGATGCCTCGTCGTACACATAAGTCGGAGTGCGAAACTCACGAGCGATCTGCTTGCATTGGTCATGGGATAAAAATCGAGGCGTAGACATAAGGAGGTGGAGTTTTAAAAAAGCTGCTTGGGCGTCGATCAAAAAAACAGGGGCCCGCCGTGTTAGAAACACGACGAGCCCCTTGGGTATTATGCTGGCTTGGAAAATTAACGATAAATAAATACTTCGCCAATCGCGATTCCTACGTTGCCGCTTTCGCTTTCAATGAGAGCAGTATAGGAACCGGGAGGAAGCGTGGCTACGATGGCTGCTTCCAAATCGTCGGAAGGAGGCAAGGTTGTCGCTTCGATCAACCCACGATTAGGAGAATCTTTCCATGCGAAGTTCACTTCGATCGGAGTACCACCAGAAAAAAGAGTCAGCTTGGGGTCATCCAAAGGCGTAGGAACGGGAAGACTTGGACCCTTCGCAGTGACATATACCGTCTGAGGCTCCGTGCCGCCGATAACGAACCCTAGGTTCATTTCCTCACCAGGACCTACTCCAATCAGAGCACGCGTGGAAGTGTTTAAGAATTCTGCATCAAGCTTAAGGTCTTCAGCAGAAGTCGCCAAGTAACCCTTTTCGTCAAGAGCAGTCCAACCTTTCATCCAGTTGAAGGTTCCAACCGCTCCTTTGTGGTCTACGACAGAGTAAAAGGGGTCGTCTGGAAGATCCATAATCGTTGCCATGTCATAGACTGGGCTAGATAAGTCCAACACACGAGGATCGAGCCCACCGCTATCTGCTTCCCGTGAAATGGATTCCACAACAATCGCATCACCAATCGCGGTGTTGGAGCTGTTCGTTCCTGTAAGAATAGACACTTCAGCCGCTTTGCTGCCTTTAGTGAGAGAATTAATCGTGCCGTCCCAAGTTCCGAAGTTTCCGAAAACAGAACCTTCGATCGCACTACGCCCGGCCGTGTATTGAGCCTCGGTATCGGCATCGTCCATACGGATGACATATTTTTTGAAATCAGTGAACAGAGAGTTGTAATAGCTGGGGGCAGCATTTTCTTTCCATCTAAGTGCCGCGTTGTCTTGAGGATTAGATCCTCCAACGCCAGAACCGATGAAAGTGGCGTTAGCAATCATAGGCGTGGAAAAAGGCATGAGCGTTTTGTCATCTCCGTCACCACCATCTTGTTCGGATCCATAATTTGAACCGTTTCCAACATCTTTTTGAATGGCGAACCAAAATTGGTTTTTACCACGCCATCCCTGGTCGGAGTCAAACGACTCGTCTTCGTTGAAGGCCATAACCATGAACTTGGTGTTTACGGTGCCGCCAAAGAACTCAACTCCGTCATCCGAATTGTTGAATACTTCAACGAACTCGATGGTTGTTCCGCTTCCAACAGCCCCCAAAGTAAGTCCGTTGATTTCTTCGTCTTCAGCAAACTCGAATCCACCATAACGAATGGATACGAAGCGAAGAACTCCTGAGTTATCGGTGTCATCGATACCACCGTAGGTGATCAGATCTGAAGAACCGGCTGGAAAACCTTCAACCTCAAAGGTAGGTGGGTTCGCGGTGTTGGTAGGATCAATGAGGATGTTTCCTGGACCATTGACTACGGCATTACCGAGAAGAATGACGCCGCCCCAAAGACTAACGTCTGTGATTTCTATGTCGCGAAATACGCCAGGCGCCGTTTCAACTCCATCACGCTCTGCCAAAGCAGTGAAAACGATCGGTGCTCTCGGAGTTCCATCAGCGATTATTTGGCAACCGCGAGTGATGATGAGTGATCCAAAGGTCTGGTTCGCAATATCTTCAAATGCGAGAATTCTAGTGCCAGGTTCAATGGTTAGAATGGCTTCATCGGTAACAAAAACAGGTTGTCCGAGGAGGTATTCATTGTCTGCAGTCCAAGTGGTGTTTGTAGTTATATTCGCCGTCACTGGGACATCTGCGGCGTATACGGATGACATCACTGCCATCGTTGCTAGGATACTAATCAGATTTTTCATTTTCATTTTTATTTTTATGGGTTTCATAACTTTATTTTTGGATAGGTAAATATTAGTGCCGGTAGGAGGCGCTAAGACTGTAGGACGGACCTGGTTTCCAGGATTCATACACCGGTTTTTCATTGATGCCGTCGTAGAAGAATTGTCGGCGTTGATCTGTGACATTCTTGGCGGTAAACTTGATCGTCCAACGACCGATGGATTTGGACGCATTCAGATCGACGGAAGAATATGCGTCTTCGAAAATATTTGGAACCGTTTCGCCAATATACCTCAAGGTCTCGGCTACATGGTTAACAAACACATTGGCGGCCCAACCATTGTCCGGGTTGTTGTAACCGACATTAAAATTGAGAATGTATTCCGGTTGTCCTTCAAAAATGGTTCCAGAAGCATCCATATCTAAAGGATCAATCTCGGAATCGATGTAGGTGACGTTTCCTCCAACACTCCAAAAATCTCCTACTGATTTTCTTACTTCAAATTCGGCACCAGCGATGGTTCCAGCCGGAGCGTTTTCCCAGGAGTAGAGCGGGTTCGCGTTTACGCCGCTGGATACGGTTTGAACAATTGGATTGGAGAAGTCTTTGTAGTAGAAGCCAAATGCGAGCAAGTCTACTTCACCGATAAACCATTCCCAACGCAGGTCAAAGTTGTTGGTAAAAGTGAGTTCCAGATCCGGATTGCCAGTATAAATTTCCCCGCTCTGCGAATCTTCCACCCGGAAAGGTGAAAACTCCCGGAAGGTAGGACGGGCAAGCGTCTTGCCGTATGAGAATCTCAGATTCTGAGTTTTATCTTCTCCGAGAGGATAGACGGCATGGAAAGCGGGTAGCCACTTGTCATTATCAATCGCACCGGAGTTACGAAGCGCCTGATTGACAAAATCATCCACTGTAGCGACATCCATATCCGTTTTTTCATTACGGGCACCGAAAATGAATCGGAGGTTGTTTTTGAACTGGAGGTCAGCCATCAGGTAGTAGGCATCAATTTTCTCGGTTCCCGAATAGGACTGCACATTTCCCTGGCGACTTGTCTGCTCAATGAAGGTCACCTGCCCCGGTCGGAATTTCCCATTTCCCGGATCAAAACTTTGATCGATCCAGACGTCTTCCTCGAAGCGTTGATAAAACTCTATCTTGGAATCCGTATTACTTACAATGCCATTGGACCCTGTCGCCGAAAAGTAGCGTCCAATCGAGTTTCTGTCTGATTCCGAGGTGAACGCTCCCAACTTAATCTCTCCTGAATTCAGAGCGGAAATATTGAGAGGAAAGGTCAGGTCGATTGTGTAGTTCGTTTTGTCGTCGACCAGGTTATCATACGACTTGAAGGGAAATTTCGGATTCTCAGACAGGAATAGTGAATTGGCAGCTCCATCAGGATAGGCATATTTCAGGTTTGTAAAGGTTCGCTTGTCTGGATTTTCCTCCGAGGTTTCTGAAAAATTGGCCGACCAATTGAGCTCCATTTCGGAGAACGCTGGAAACACGTGCTTCCCTTTAAATTGGTGGAGGTTCAACTCCTTAACCGAGTGCTGCAAGCGGGTGATATTTAAAAACTCAGCGGCGGCATCCCTCCCCGTCGGCAGATTAAAGGATCCAACTGGCAATCCTGGCTCAACTACATTAGTCGTATTTTCAAACCCATTGTCACCAAAAACAACGGAATCGCTACTCTTGGTATTGATTATAAAGTTGTAGGAAACTTCATGCTCCGGATTAGGAAGCAAGGCGAGGTTGATGAGTCCTCCCCAACTGATCTCTTCATCTGATTCTGTAATATCGAATCCATTCTTGGGCCGAAGTTCTTCGGGCGTACCAATCCAGCGCTCGGAACGCTTGTTGTCGATCAGATCATAGTTGTGGTCGTAGGTGAAACTGACCAGATAGCCAAAGTTACCCGAGGTGAAGACGGATTTACTATCCCCTACAGTGGCTCCAAACGAAAGATTTGGGTCGGCTTTTTTCCTTACTGGATACCATCCCGAACGATGCAAATCCCGAAACAATGACTTTGCTTCATCAGTGGTTTTGAAACGAGTAGCCAGAGCGTACTCGCCCGGTGTAGGAGGAATGGTTGCCGGTAGGGCATCATCCGTATCGCCGAGAAAATCCATATCCCTTCCCGGAATTCCCAATATATTTTCCCCTGTAGCCTCATTAAAGCCTAACCCGACACTCGCCGTTAGGACGAATTCGTCGGGGAAGGGCTTGGTTGTTATCTCTACTGAACCACCCGTAAAGTCTCCCGGCTTGTCAGGCGTAAATGATTTGGTGGTAACAATTTTCTCTAAAAGGTCTGAGGGAATGATATCGAGTTGAACCGACTTTTTACTGGGATCGTTACTTGGTAGAACAGCACCGTTCATCAAGGTGTTTGAGTAACGGTCACCCAAGCCGCGCACGACCGCGTATTTGCCATCGACGATATTCACACCTGTAATTTTTGTCATGGCCTCGGCTGCATCACCCGCACTGGCACGCGAAAAGTCTTCAGAGCTCAACGCATCGCTAAGTGAGGCTGACCGTTGCCGGTCGGCAAGCAGAACAACGTTCTGGGAAACCATCTGATCGACGGTAATTTCAAAGACATCCAGGGTAAAGTCAGCGCCTATGGCTTGAAGCGGAACATCCAATGAAAATACTTCAGACGCGATGACTTCGACATCTGCGATCCGAGCTGTCTGATAATTCTTTTTTTCGTAGATCAGCGTGTAAGTACCCATCGGGACATTACGCACCACATATCGTCCTTCCAGGTCGGAATAAATGAAATCTGTTTCCAGCCCTTCCACCTTTACTAAAACGCCTCGTAACCCATCGCCAAAATCTTTGTCGATGATTTTTCCAGATATGGTTCCGGTCTCGTTTTGTCCGTATGAAATTATTGTGGTCAATAGAACTCCCAATAGAGAATTAAATAAACCAAGCCGTTTATTTTTAAGCATACCCATGTGATAACGTTTGTTAAAACATGGCCGGATATGGGCGGCATATTTTCCGAAAACAACTACAATCAATCGCTGTAACTGAATTGTTACCTACGTAACATGGCTGTAACTAAAATACACAAAAAAGCACCACCCGAAGGTGGTGCTTGAAAATGATTTATTCCTTGGACGGGCTACTTAGAGGCCACTGTGAATTTGAAAGGTATATTAACGGTCGCTCGCTGGGGCTCACCCTTTTCCAGGGATGCATCAAAGGTCCAATGTTGAACGGCTGCGAGAACCACAGCTTCCAATTTATCATGGGATGTTGATAAGGTTTTAACTCCGATTAATTGTCCTTTTTCATCAATAGCACAACGAAGAACAATTTCAGCCGTTTCACCCGATTTAAGCATATCGGCCGGAATCTCAGGTTTAGAGTAATTAACAACGGTTGGCGCTTTACAGCAGGATACTTCGCAATCTTCCGCAAACAGACCTACCGGGGAGAGGAGGGTAATTACTACCGCTAACTTAATTACAGAATTCATAACAAACATTGTTACAAACAGGTTACAAAAGTAAAGCAGTTTTATAGTTAAATCCTCGTAAACATTGAGGTAATCACCTACATTCCTAAATCTGTGATGTTACATATAGGTTACGATAATGTTACAATAGAAGCCAAAAGGTCCTCCATGAACAGGCTATCAATCCAATAAATCTAAATCTTAGATCCATTCCAGATCAACGGCATTCCAGTTTGCCATAGGAGAGAAATCGGATTCTATGAGGGAATCATAATGAGTAACATCGGCCAACAACGACGCGTCACTGACAGGAAACCATCCTACCCCATAGGTGAGGAGTTACGCGAATACCTGGCTCGTTTCAAACGCGATATGGAGTTGCCCGTTCGTTATTCTCAGCTCCTACATTGGGAGGAAGCCATGCCACTCTACGACAAGGATGGCGAGGACACCCTGTGGTTGACAGTGGTCTATTCTCCAGAAAAAATGAAGCTCTTCTCCTTCGGATTAAAGAAGATTTACGCTATGCTGAAGACGGACGGTGATCTAAGTTTCATGGAACACCTCTACGTGGACCGCATCGATTTTTGCACCTTCGGCAATTCAAATCCTTTCCGTATCCGGATTGTGAACTCGCACAACGACAATCAGGATTACTACTACATTAAGAAAGCCGACGCTTCACGCATCTTCGGACTTGAACTGGAGCATTTGTTGTCCCCGAACCGGATGCACTATTTTACTTACCACAACACTTTGGCGGAAGAGCATATCGTGGGAATACCCGGAGATGTGTTTATCGATAAATGGTTAAACAGTAAACGCCTCAAGCCCGTTCGAATCGCCAAGGAACTGGTCAAGTTTAACGAACGTTGTTTCTTGCGGTTGTTGGGTGATATGCGAGCCTACAATTTCATCGTCGATATTACGCCCGACTTCGAAGACATCCAGCTGATGATCCGCCCAATGGATTTCGACCAACAGTGTTACAATGGCCGATTGAATTTTTACCGACCTCAATTTTTCAAAGAAAACAATGAACTCGTTTTCTTTTGCACCAAACACCTGAACATGGCCACGTCCCTCCAGTACCAACGAGAGGAACAATCGCACATTTTCCGTCGGATGCAGCTTGGTCACAACCGTTTTGAGACCTTACTAAAAAGCATGCGTGCCACCGAGCTATCAACGCCTGAAAAAGTAAAACAGCTACGTTCAGCCATGGCGGAATTCTATGGACACTCAGCTTTCAAAGTCTGCGAATCCATGGGGGAGATTGTTTCGGTAAATCTGCACCGATTAGCTGACTCATTAAAAGGATCCGGCAAGCCCACCTTCAACCACTTCACCGCACCTTCCTCAGACCAATGGGAGTAAGCGAGACACTCCTGCGTAGTCACAGGCACCATGATGCAAACACTTAAATACCGGGCCCGGCACCTTTTTCGGCCTCCCTTCTGTTATCCGATCTTTCTGGATTAAAACTCCGCGTTGCCAGGGGTCCGGGCGAAGGGGATGACATCGCGGATGTTCGCTACACCTGTTACCAGCATGAGCATTCTTTCAAAGCCTAGACCGAATCCGCTGTGCGGGACCGAGCCATAGCGACGGAGGTCACGGTACCACCAGTAATCCTCTTTGGATATGTGGTGGGCTTCAAAATTCGCGTCAAGGATCTCAAGGCGTTCCTCACGTTGGCTTCCACCCACAATCTCACCGATTCCGGGAACCAGTACATCCATGGCTGCCACAGTTTTCCCATCGTCATTCACCCGCATGTAAAAGGGTTTTATTTCTTTGGGATAATCATAAACCGTTACCGGACATTGAAAGTGCACTTCGGTTAAGTAGCGTTCATGTTCGGACTGTAAATTCGCTCCATACTTGACCGGGTATTCAAACTGTTTTCCGCTTTCCGTAAGCAGGGTAACCGCGTCGGTATAACTGATCCTAACGAAGGGTCTGTCTGTGATAATTTTCAGTCTCTCCAGGAGTCCTTTATCGACAAAACTATTAAAGAATTCCAACTCGGCACTACAATGCTCAAGGGTGTCGGAGATCAGGAACTTTACAAAGGCTTCTGCCAAATCCATGTCGCCTTCCAGGTCACAGAAGGCAACTTCGGGCTCGATCATCCAAAACTCATTCGCGTGGCGACTTGTATTTGAATTCTCGGCACGGAAAGTTGGGCCGAAGGTATAAATATTCGAAAGGGCCGTTGCGAATACCTCAGCTTCCAATTGACCGCTCACGGTGAGGTAAGTCGGGCGACCAAAGAAGTCTTCTGAAAAATCCACTTCACCTTCCTTTTGTGGAGGGCTCTTAAAATCCAGGGTCGATACGCGAAACAACTCCCCTGCCCCTTCACAATCACTCGCTGTGATGATGGGCGTATGGATATAAACAAAATCTTTTTCCTGAAAGAATTGATGAATGGCGTATGCAACACGACTACGGACGCGAAAGACGCTTCCAAATAAATTGGTCCTGGAACGCAGATGAGCGTTCTCCCGCAGAAACTCCAATGAGTGTCCCTTCTTTTGCAGTGGGTAGTCCTCACCTGCCTCCCCGATCACTTCCAACTGTTCGGCAGTCACCTCCCAACTTTGTCCCTTCCCTTGCGACTGAACCAACTTTCCTATGATACTGACAGAAGAACCTGTGGTTGCTTTCTCGATGAATTGATAATCAGGAAGGGTGGCGTCGACGATGACCTGAAGGTTCTTAAGCGATGAACCGTCGTTCACTTCCAGGAACGAAAAGCTTTTTGCATCTCTGCGTGTGCGCACCCAGGCTTTAATAAGGATTGAATCCAAGGGGCCGTCACTGACTAGCGCATGTTTGATAAGGGTTCGTTCCATACTCGTATTCAATAATCGGGCTTTCAACTTCTAGCGGTTGGCCAACTTGTTTCTTTTGACTGAATTGATAGCATTGTCACGGTGAACTAAAACTTCTGTGGGCTCAATTGTGTCCGCAAGTTCTTCAAGCATCTGATGGGAAGAAGCAATAATTTCTTAATCAGCCGAGATTTTGTTCAGGAAAGGGAGCGACTATTGATTCAGATGATAGGCCAAATAAAGACCGTTAAGCACAAGATTCGGGACGATCTTATCAAAAAGATTTTCGTTTTCAAAGAGGCGGGCATATCCACCTGTTCCTACGATAACCGGTTTGTTATCGGGGAAAGATTCTTCAGAGAATCGCCGGGTTAATTCTTTCACGGTTCCCACCTGCGAGTAAAACAATCCCGCCTGAATGCTTTCAACGGTGGATCGACCCACAGCCTCACCTGGTTGGACTATTTCGACAGACGGTAATTTTGCAGTTCGTTTTTCAAGGGCCTCCATCGATATGGCGATTCCCGGTATTATGGCACCGCCCAAATATTCTTTGGTGGCGGTGATAGCGCAGAAGGTCGTGGCCGTTCCAAAATCGACTACGATAATGTTTCTTTTTGGAAATAGATTTGTTGCGGCGATGGCTGTCGCAATACGATCTGCACCGACTTCGAGTGGGTTTCGATACTTAATCTTAAGACCCGTTTTTATTCCTGCCTGCAGCACAAAGGGTTCAACATTGAAAAACTTGTAGCTTGCGTTGCGAATGGCGTGAAGCAGCGACGGAACCACAGAACAAAGGGCAATTTGTGAGATCTCTTCCGGAGCCAGGTTATTTTCGCGAAGTATGCTGCGTAGAAAAATCCCAAACTCGTCAGATGAATTCCTCGTTTCGGAGGTTTTTCTGAAATGCAAAATGAGTTCCTCCCCTTTAAAGACGCCACCATGAATGGTGGTATTTCCGATATCTAAACAAAGTAACATGATTTATTCCTGGTCTTTAAAGGATTCCAAAATAAGCCGCTCAACGGATTGTATGAGTTCGCGCTTATTCTCAACTCGCTGGGTCAATCGGTTACCCAAATAGAGTGCGGCCCGGTGTTTACCGTTTAGAGGGTCCACTTCTGTGAGGTCATTTTGAACTACGATGTCGGCAAGAGAATGCTCAAGTAGATGAAGCACCGCCTTTCCACGTTCCTCTTCAGAAGCATTGTTAGTTAGCTTGAAAGCAATCAAAAGCACTTTGGCATTTTTGCTATACTGATGGATGCGATCAACAATCTTGTAGTTGCGAGCCAGGTTGAGCGTAATGTCATGGTCGGAGCTAAACTTGGTGTCAGAACCCGGAGCAATCTTCTCCCCATTGATCAGTAAATGATCCACAGAATAATCACTCACTGCGGCCAAATGAATCACGCAGTCAAAACTCTGACCGGAAAGTAGTTCCTTGAGATTTCGATCGAGATCATGGAACGATTTAAAAGTAACTTGCTGGACCGGTTTTTCAGGTGCCAACGCACGCTGCGCACGAAGCAAGGTAACATCGTGACCTTGCTCGAAAAGGTGTTCAGCAAATTCAACTCCAGTTCTCCCGCTCGAAAAATTGGATATGGATCGCACTCCATCGATCGGCTCCTCCGTTCCGCCTGATGTAATTAAGAATCGCAGTTTTCGGTCCGACCCATTGGCCGGTTTAGCCAACGCTTGTTCGATCGACTCAGCGATGAGCTCAGGCTCAAGTAATTTGCCCTCACCAATATCGCCACAGGCCAATCGCCCCTCCCCGGTTGGAAGAATGCGAACTCCCCAGGTTTGTAATTTATGTATGGCAGCTTGCGTCGCCGGATGATTATAAATCGCGGTATTCATTGCCGGAGCGATGAAGTACGGTTTGCTAAAATCATGGGCAAGAAAGAGGCTACTTATAAGATCGTCTCCCAAGCCTTGGGCAAACTTGTTAATGGTATTGGCCGTGCCCGGACAGAGCACCGTGACATCGGCCCATTTCACCAAATTGATATGTGCCATTTGCTTGCCGGACTCAAAGAGATCGTGAAAGACCGGCTTGCCACTCAGGCCTTCCAGGGTGGAGGCTCCGACGAATTTTAATGCGGCTTCAGTGGCAACGGTTTGCACTTCATGGCCGTCCTTCACCCATTTCGAAATGAGATTGCAGGCCTTGTAGCAGGCAATTGAGCCGGACAGTTTAAATAGTATTTTTGATGGAGACATTATCTATTAAACGTACGTTATCGATTACGACCGCACCCAGACGGCGATCTTCAAAGTCTTGGACGTATTCCACGGTGAATCCTTCCGATTTTAATTTTGACCTGACCTCTTCAGGTGTCAGCGATTGAACCAAAGTGTGATAAAAGACAGAGGCTCTTTGACGACCGTCATTACTAAGCAAAGCATTGCGAGAGCTCATGGCCAATCCATTGGGTTCGCGAACGGTGGGGACACCCACAATTTTGATATCCATGAAAAATGCTTCGACCATCCCTTCAATCAGCTTCAATTGCTGATAGTCTTTCTCGCCGAAATAGGCGCGGTCTGGTTGCACGAGATTGAAGAGCTTCATAACAACGGACAGCACCCCGTCAAAATGACCAGGCCGATGCTCGCCTTCAAAGCTTTTGGAAAAATCTGTTTCGGTTAACTGGTAACGGTACCCATCAGGATAGAGCGTCTCTTTGTCCGGTGCCAGAATTACATCCGCTCCCGCCTCGGAAGCCAGGGTGCGATCTTGATCCAAGGTTCTTGGATACTTGTCGAAATCGTTTGGATTATTAAACTGCGTTGGGTTCAGAAAGATACTGACCACCACGAAATCGTTTTCCCGGCGGGCCTGTCGAATAAGTTCCAAGTGGCCTTTGTGAAGCGCGCCCATGGTTGGGACAAATCCAATAGTCGACTGGGAGGCTTTCAGGTCGTTTCTATATGTTGTCCAGGCCTCGAGTGTTTCAATAACTGAAGTCATACAAAGCTTTCACTTATTACCGGGAACCCATTGGATTTCACATCGGCATCAAACTGGTTCAAGGCCGACTTGATGAGTGCATGACCATCCAGGTAACGTCGAACGAACTTGGGTTTAAAACTCGGGTCCATGCCAAGTAGATCTTGCAAGACCAGGACTTGACCTGATGTGTCAGCTCCCGAACCAATCCCAATCGTCGGGATGCTGAGTGCTTGGGTAATTTTATGACCTAAGGGAGCTGGAATACATTCCAGTACCATTGAAAAACAACCGGCTTTTTCGAGTGCCAGAGCGTCCTCATAAATGCCAAGCGCCGTATCCTCTCCTTTGCCCTGGACCTTGAATCCACCAAGCTGGTTAACCGATTGGGGAGTCAAGCCTAGGTGCCCCATAACCGGGACTCCGGATTGTACAATATAGGAAACCTCATCGAGATGACCACGTGCGCCTTCCAGTTTTATAGCATGAGCACCGGCCTTCATTAGCATCTCCACCGCATTCATAAGCACGTTTCGCCCTTTGCGATGAGCAAGAAAGGGAATATCACCTATAATGAACTTGTTCGGCGCCCCTTGAGAAACCGCCCGAACATGAGAAGCCATCATTTCAATAGTCGCGTGAACCGTGCTGGGATATCCATGCATGACCATGGATGCACTATCCCCTACCAAGATACAATCGATGGCCGAGTCATTAATAATCTTGGCCGACCAAGTGTCGTAGCTGGTCACCATAGAGATAGATTCTCCCAGTGCCTTTTTGTTTTGGAAATCGAGTACGCTTTTCACGTGCTACTCCTTTCCCGGGCGTTTACTAACACAACAACGCCTCTGCCCAAAGGAAACTGTGTTTCCTGATCAGGTACTCGTCTCATAGATCAAGTCCTCAAATAAAAAATTTAGAATGTAAATTGGGTCGCGAGCCTGTTCGCGCCCTAAGAAACAGGAGACAATCGGATGGATTCGCTATTTTATCAACTCGAAAAATCTGAAGCGTTTCCTACCGGGTCTAGGTCGAGCGGCCGGTTGCCCGGCCGCGCTCCTACAGACCCGTGCGAGCCTGATTAAGGCACACGGTTCCTCAGATTATGGATTCGCTGGGAGATAAGAGTGAACAATCCTTGGAGCCAGCAGCGGATAGTTGATGAGTAGCTGCCCGAAGGCCTGCCAGTTCATCGGCCCATCGCGGTTTCGACGACCCAACCATTTTCGCCAAAGATGCTTCACTTGATGGTGGAGCTCGCTGAGGCGGCGGGAGTTGTCCGTGATTCCGTAATAGGCATAATGCCCGCGCAGCTTTAGGTTTATCTGCTCTTGTTGTTCTTTCAGTGGCTTGTGGCGGTTCTTCCAGCCCCACTCCTTGATCGCATTGAGCGACCGGCGGAAGCGTTTGCCGGAGGTCTTGCGTTTGACTACGTTGTGGCCCTGGCGGGACTTGCACCAGTAGTGCGTGAAGCCGAGGAAGTCGAACGTCTCAGGTTTTTCTTCCTGATCGTTCGGGTATTTGCTTGGCCGTTTGAACCGCACCAGTTTTGTTTTCTCCGCATATCGAGTGATGGCCGCATTATTTATAACTACAGCACTGATCCGACTACAAGTATCAGAACTGGTACATTCGCCAACCTTTCGCGTTGGAGAGCCCAGGCAGGGATAAAAATTAAGTTCTAAATAAAACAACACTCTTTCATAAGGCAGTCCTTGAAAAAGGGCTGCCTTATTTTTTGCCCAATAACGCCTGCCAGGCGAGAGTAGCGCACTTGATTCGTGAAGGGTACTTACGGACACCGGAAAGTGCTGCCAGTTCGCCAAACTCATCACCCATACTTTCTGAAGGATCTGAAACCGAAAGAAAATTGAACAGTTCAGAATACAAGCGTTTGGACTCTTCCAGGGATTTACCTTTTAACAACTCGGTCATCATTGACGCAGAGGATCGAGAGATTGCACAACCTTGGGCCTGGAAAGTTATTTCAGAAAACACCTCGTCTTCGATATTCCAGTAGACCGAAACTTCATCCCCACAGAGCGGGTTGTTTATTTCGGCCTTACCAGAATAATTTTCGAGTGTCTGGTAATTTCTGGGGTTCTTATTATGACCAAGAATTATTTCTTGGTACAACTGAGTAAGGTCTGACATTAGGCGAACAGAACCTGAATCTTTTTAAGGGATTCAACCAGCTTATCAATTTCGTTCTTTGTATTGTAAAATGCGAAGGAGGCACGAGCTGTCGCAGAAACTCCAAAGCGTTGCAAAAGAGGTTGAGTACAATGATGACCCGCCCGAATGGCGATTCCATCTGAATCAAGAATCGTCGCAATGTCGTGCGGATGACTCCCTTCCATGGTAAATGAAAGAATACTAACCTTGTTTTTGGCAGTCCCAATCAGGGTGATTCCCTCGCACCGGGAAAGTAGCTTGGTTCCGTATTCAAGAAGCTCATGCTCATGTGCAAGTAAAGCCGAACGGTCTAAACCTTCAAGATACCGGATCGAAGCAGCCAAAGCAATAGCCCCACTAATATGGGGCGTGCCGGCCTCAAACCTGCCGGGAGGCTCTTTGAAAGTTGTTTTTTCAAAGGTTACTTTGCTTATCATATCGCCCCCACCTTGGTAAGGAGGGAGTGTTTCCAATAAATCGTACTTTCCGTATATTGCACCAATACCCGTAGGCCCAAATAACTTGTGACCTGAAAACACATAAAAGTCACAATCCAGATCCTGAACATCAACAGGGAAATGGCCGACCGCCTGAGCTCCATCCAAGAGCACTTTTGCACCAGCCGCGTGGGCTTTCTCAACGATGGTTTTTACGGGATTGATCGTACCCAAAGAATTGGAAGCATGAACCACCGAAACCAAGCGAGTTCGATCAGACAACAGTTGAGTGAATGCCACCATATCGAGTTCTCCAGTATCGCTGACCGGGATAATCTTAAGAAGGGCGCCCGTCGATTCGCAGAGTAATTGCCAGGGAACAATATTGGCATGGTGTTCCATGGTAGAAATCAGGATTTCGTCTCCAGCGTGGATGTATCGTTTACCAAAAGAGTGAGCGATCAGGTTGATTCCCTCCGTAGTTCCTTTTACAAAAACGATCTCATTTTCAGACTTCGCATTCAAAAATCGACCAACAACTCTTCTGGATTCCTCGTATTCCTCCGTGGCTAATTCTGCTAAATAGTGGACTCCACGGTGAATATTCGCATTCGAGGTGGAATAAAAATGATCGATAGTATCGATAACAGACTGTGGTTTCTGAGTGGTTGCAGCGTTATCCAGGTAAACAAGCTCCTTCTTCCCAACCAAAGTGTGTAAAATGGGAAAATCGTTCCGCACCGCTGTGACATCGAATGACATAAGAAAGGAAACTTAATGAGAATGAGTCTCGATTCAACTCCAATATAGAAAGAATCCAAATAAAACTCACCCCAGGTGGGCTTGAGTCAGGGGTAGAAGCTAGGCACTAAAGCTTAGCTGCGATAATTGCCTCCAGCTTTACGATATCTGCTGCAAAAAGACGAATTCCTTCGGCAAGCTTTTCAGTGGCCATCGGGTCTTCATTCATAAGAAAACGAAAGGTACTTTCATCAAGGACAAGCTTTTGAATCGATGCTTCTTTAGCTTCACCAGCATCCAGCTTTTGTGAAACACTTGCATGGGACTCCTGCAACTCCCCGAGCAATCCCGGGCTGATGGTGAGAAGATCACACCCTGCCAATTCAAGAATCTCATCCGTATTTCTAAAGGACGCTCCCATGACTTCAGTTGAATAGCCAAATTTCTTATAATAAGTGAAGATCTCTTTTACCGACTGAACGCCAGGGTCGTTTTCGCCTGAATACGTCTGTCCGGTCTTCGCTTTATGCCAATCCATAATTCGGCCAACAAATGGAGAGATGAGTTTGGCGGTCGCCTCGGCGCAACCCACTGCTTGGGGAAGAGAAAAAAGCAAAGTCATGTTGCAGTTGATACCTTCTTCCTGAAGAACTTCCGCGGCCTTGATGCCTTCCCAGGTGGAGGCGATTTTTATGAGAATTCTTTCTTTATCTATACCCTCAGCCGCGTAGTCAGCAATCAGCTTGCG
Organism: Verrucomicrobiota bacterium; assembly: GCA_027622555.1. NCBI lineage: Bacteria > Pseudomonadati > Verrucomicrobiota > Verrucomicrobiota bacterium. The sequence continues at coordinate 40,024 of JAQBYJ010000024.1, read as the reverse complement.
CGCACGATCGAAAGTGGACTGAGCATCAAACGAAAGACGGGCATCAACCTCAGTAGAAACCCTACCCGGAATAAGTTTAAGAATTTCCAATCCGAAAAGGATCAATACACGATCAATAATCAATCCAAGTTTCTCTGACTCAGAACCTGAGTGTCCCTTGAACTCTCCAACCGCCTGGTCAAGTAAGGCAGCATACTCTTCCTGCTGAAGTGCTTTAAAAATGAGGCTGGGGTTGGTGGTCGCATCCTGCGGCTCGTATTGTTTGATGAGTCCAAAGTCACCCGTATCAGCGACCACTTTGGTCAGTTGCTTAAGTTGCTCGAGAGAGTTTAATCCTGAATTGCTCATGTTTCTAAAATATTTAAGAATGGCTAGGACAATTGGAGAGACAAAGTCAATCAGCCCTAATTTAAGAACCGGTCACAAAGCGTTTTTAAATAAGGCTCGGCCTCTTCAAGGCTGGAGAAATGACCATCCAATTGATGCTCAAATAATTCATCGAGAATGATCTTAAAATCTTTACCTGGATGAAAACCTCTTTCAATCAAATGACGTCCGAGCACCAGCGGTTTAGGAGCATTCGTTGAAAGTTTCTCCTCTGAGACCACTTCCTCTAATAACAATAACCCTTGATTCGGATCTGGCGAAAGCGGCGGACGGCCAGCGAGGTCGGCACGAATCAAAGCAAACAATTGGTTCATCGTCGCAGGGAAAACGCGTTTAGCCAACCGACGCACCTGAGGCAGAGAAGGCCGACTGGATATTTGAACTGAGGCCATATGACAACCAACCAAGGCTTGAACCTTGGGAATCAGGTGCATGGGTGCTCCGATACTTAGGAGAAAACGCTCCGATAGAGGGATGCCTTGTTGGTCGTGCCCGGGACTGACCCAGTGATCTTTTCCGTCTTTCAAAGTTTTGATTGTCGTTTGAGGCTTCCCAAAGTCATGACAAAGAACCCCAAACATGAGAGTCAGTCGACCAAAGCGATCAGACTTTTGAAAAGCTTCAGATTCGGCCATTGCATCCAAGCAATAACAGGTATGCACAAACACGTCCCCTTCCGGATGCCAGGCGGGATCTTGTGGACAATCGACCAAGGCATTGATTTCAGGAAAGCGTACAAGCCAGCTCGTTGCCTTTAGAAACTTAAGTCCCAACGATGGTTTGGTTGCCCTGGTTGCCCATTTTTCCCATTCCATCCACACACGTTCTCTGGGCAATTGGGCAAAATCGTCCTGGATATTGCGGCAGACAACTAATGTTTCCTCAGAGGTTTTTAGCTGAAAACGACTACAAAACTGAAATCCCCTCAGAACGCGAAGCGGGTCCTCGCTAAACGCAGAGCTGCAATGCTTGAGAACCTGATTTTCCAAATCTCTTTTCCCATTCAAAGGATCAAATAACTCCTTGCCTTTCCAGCTGTAGTAAATGGCGTTCAAGGTAAAATCTCTACGCAACGCTGCTTGTTTCGGGTCTAATTGGGGGTCTGAAGTTATATCAAATCCTCTATGCCCATCGGCCGTTTTCACTTCGGATCTCGGCAAAGCAAAATCGATCTCCAATTCACCAACACAAACCTTCGCAACGCCGAAGCTCTTTCCAACGACATTCACTTTGCCATACATCTCGAGGACTTGGATCAAGGCTTCCCAGGAGCATCCAAACACTTCCACGTCCAAATCCTTGCTTTCTTTTCCCATAAGCCAGTCACGAACGGCACCACCTGCGATCATCGGTAGGGCAATCTCCGCGACAGCATTTAATAATCCTGCAACCTCAGGGGTTACCGGAAAATTGGTGGATTCATAGGATTTCAAGAAACGGAGCGATTAGATTGAACAATCGAATAGATTAAAGTGCCCCATCCAAAGAGAAAGCCGACTCCTCCAAGTGGGGTAATCATACCTAGTTTGCTGATATTGGTCAGTGCCAATACATACAATGAGCCTGAAAAAAGAAAGGCTCCAACTATCCAACTCCAGTAAACCAGTTTGAAGGAGGCGAAGGTTTCTTTGGATTCAATGGTGGGAAGGGTCAATATGGCGAGTGCATGTACAAATAGATACAATGTAGCCTTTTCCCACACATCCACATGATCATTCTCAATAAGTAAAGGTTTCAAACTATGTGCGCCAAAGGCACCCAAGGCCACACCGACAAATCCGTACAAGGCTCCTATCAAGCGAAATTTATTCATGGGTTCAGCAATGTCAGGTTGTATAACTTATGTAAATTGCTCATTAGCTTAAAAGACAGTCATTGCTAGCCTTATTTTTTATCGGCTTACCACTCGATCTTTTATCATAAATGAACCGAAAGGGTATCCCCAAAAGTTTGTTATAACAAAAGTAATTGAAACATTTTGATCAGCAGCAGTCTAAAAGTAAGCATATTGAAGGAATAAAATGTTCTCGATTGCCGAAAAAACCTATTTTAAAACAAAATCTCCACACACTACTTTCTTGGCATCCAAGCTGCTAAATGCTTGACCAAGATAAGAACTAATATATCAGGATGACTTTAATTTACTGTTTTCTACAAAACATTCCTAATCAGGAAATTAACCAATTAAGCCACCTGGTGGAACTCGAACTAACCTGAAATCAGAAAATAAATATGAAAAAGCTACTAGTATTAGCTGCAACTCTTGCAGCAATCTCCTCACTCAAAGCACAAGACTCAGAAGTAACTATGAGTGTTGGCTATGAATCACAATATGTATTTCGTGGGTTTGCACTTGCGGATGAAAGCATGGTCGCCACCGTCGAAGCAAACTTCGGTGATGCCCATCTCGGTTTTTGGACTAATCAGCCAATAACAGGCAGTTTCGACAATGAGTTCGATTTTTACGGAGGCTTAGCTTTTGATATCGCTGAAGGTATTGGCCTCGATGTTGGTGGAACTCTATATTTTTACCCGGAATCCGGGCAAAACTCTGAAACGTTTGAGCTTTATGCGTCATTTGGCTTCGAAGCTGACCTTGATCCGACAGTCACATTTTTCTACGATCTTGATCTTGAAGCTTTTACAGTTGAAGGCTCAATCGGAGAAAGCTGGGAAATGGACGAAAAGGCTTCTATCGATGTATCCGCATTTTTGGGTTATGTTGATGGCATGGGTTTCGACTACAACTATTTTGGTGCTTCTGCTGACATAGTTTATAGCTTGAGCGACACCGCTTCTTCAAGCATAGGAATCCGTTACTCCGATGGATCGGACGGACCGGAGGACGAAGTTTGGTTTGGTGCTTCTATCAGCACTGGCTGGTAAGAAATAACCACAAAATTTTCAACAAAGCCTGTCCATTTGGACAGGCTTTTATTTTATCATTTTTGATCGTCTCGATAGTTGACAAAGCAAAATCAACTATGCATTTTCTCCCCCTTTCTCCAAATATATGAAAACCACATTAGCCAAGAAAGAGACCGTCCAAAGAAAGTGGTACGTTGTCGACGCGACAGGACAAACGCTAGGAAGATTGTCAGTAAAGATTGCCAATATCCTTCGGGGTCGTGACAAACCTACGTATACTCCTCATGTGGATACCGGCGATTTTGTGATCATCACTAATGCCGAAAAAATTGCGGTTACAGGGAAAAAAGAACAAAACAAAACCTATATGTTCTACACGGGTTGGGTTGGAAACGAATATTACCGAACCTTAGCTGATTTTCGCGAAAAAAGACCCGATTTTATTTTACGCCACGCAATAAAAGGAATGATGCCAAGAAACAACCTAGGCAGACAAATGTTCCGGAAACTAAAAGTTTATGCCGGTCCAAATCATCCTCATGAAGCCCAAGAGCCGATTGCGCTCTAGCATTCGATTTAAACCTATGAGTAACGAAACTATATATTTAGGAACTGGAAGGCGTAAAACAGCGTCTGCTCGTATTCGCCTCGTTGAAGGGGAAGGCAAAATACAAGTCAACGATAAGGAGCTGGCGGACTATTTCAGCCTTGATCAAGCTGTTCGTACGGTTGAAGGACCTTTTAATACGATCGAACAAAAAGGAAAGTTCGACGTAATAGCTAAAGTTGAAGGCGGTGGCGTAAACGGCCAAGCAACAGCCTGCGCTCATGGAATAGCCAGAGCACTGCTCAAATTTGACGAAGAATTAAGAATCCCATTGAAAAAAGGCGGACATTTACGACGAGATCCTCGCCGCCGCGAGCGTAAAAAGGCAGGTCAACCAGGAGCCCGTAAACGTTTCCAATTTTCAAAGCGTTAATCCGGGACCACAGGTTCTACCTCTTTACGCCCTCCCAGGAATACCTCGGAGGGCTTTTTATTTCCAAATTTATAATACTTCCTACATATTTTAAAAAACATCTCATGAACATCGGCATAGTAGGCGCATCTGGATACTCCGGAGAGGTCTTGCTCTCCCTACTTTTAGATCATCCGAATATTTCACTCACCACGGTGACTTCACGTTCCTTGGTGGGTAAGTCCGTAGAGTCTGTATTCCCAAGCCTCAGAAACAGAGGGCAAGGACTTTTGTTTTCCGCCTCTGATCCTGAAGAACTGGCTGACCACCCGGATTTGGATTTGGTCTTTCTGGCCCTTCCCCACGGGGTTGCCAGCGAATATGCGGTCCCACTTTGCATGGCCGGAAAACGCGTAATTGATCTTAGCGCCGATTTCAGACTTAGCTCAGCCAACGTTTATGAGGAGTACTATGGACACCCTCACCCTTATCCAGAGTGGTTGGGTAAATCGTCTTATGTTATACCTGAAATAACCCCGAACGGTTGGCAGGACAACAAACTGATCGCTGCACCTGGTTGTTACCCAACGAGTGTATTGGTTCCTCTACTACCTTTGGTTAAAAACAACATCATTGATGGTAATGGCATCGTTATTAATTCATTAAGCGGAGTCAGTGGCGCTGGCAGAAAACTTGCCGAAGACTTTTTATACTGTGAAAGGAATGAAAGTACTAAAGCTTACGGCTTGGTAAAGCATAGGCATTTATCCGAAATTGAAGAGCAGCTATCTATATTTGCGGGAAAAGAAATCATGGTCCAGTTCACCCCGCACATTGTCCCTCTTAACCGGGGTATTGCGACAACGATTACAATTTCAAACTCCGGAAACTGTCTCGAAAAAGTATACGAAACATGGAATGAGATTTATGCGGATAAACCCTTCATTTCCATTCTAGAATCGGGTAATGCTCCAGACACGAAATGGGTTTGCCAAACTAACCGGATTGATTTCTCAGCAATCTATGATGCCAGAACGAATAACCTTTTGATCACTTCTGCTGAAGATAACTTGATGAAAGGTGCTGCAGGTCAAGCTATCCAAATCATGAACGTTTGGTGTAACTTTGAAGAAACAGCCGGCCTTATCTAATCCTCAAACCAGGAATCATGGAAATAGCTCATACCCTCTCTGAAAAAGAAGTGATTGCAAAAGCAGAAGTGCTATTGGAAGCGCTCCCATATATTCAAACATTTAAGGACAGCATCTTTGTTGTTAAGTATGGAGGCAGTTTCATGGACGATAAAGATCCAATAGTTAGGAGTCGCGTGGCTCAGGATATTGTGTTTTTAGCGGCGGTTGGTATCCACGTTGTAGTCGTGCACGGTGGCGGCAAAGCGATAAGCTCGGCGATGGAAGACGCGGGCATTAAACCTTTGTTTATTAATGGTCTTCGATTCACCGATAAGGAAACGGTTTCCATCGTTGAGCGGACTCTAAATAAATCTGTGAATCTGGACATCTGTGAATTGCTTCAAGCCAATAAAGGTAAACCGCTGGGCGTAAACGGACAGAATTTGTTTACCTGTTCAAAACTCGAAAAAGACTCGGAAGGGAATCCAGTCGATCTGGGATTTGTCGGCGATATCCAATTCGTAAGGTCTAGACTGATCAAACGAGCCATTTCACAAGGCTACACACCGATTATTTCTCCCATAGGAAGTGATGACGAAGGAAATCTCTATAATATAAACGCGGACGTCGCAGCCGCTCATGTTGCCTGCAATCTTCGTGCCCGGAGATTGGTATACATGACTGACGTTCCAGGCTTATTACGAGACCCGGAAGATCATAATTCGATCATTTCAACTTTACTAGCGAGCGAAGTAAATGGCTTAAAGAAAGAAGGGGTCATCGGAAAAGGAATGCTTCCGAAAGTAGACTCGGCAATCAAAGCGTTACAAGAAGGTGTTCAACGTGTGCATTTTGTTCACGGACGGCTACCGCACAGCATCCTATTGGAAATTTTCACAGACAAAGGCGTAGGAACAGAAATCGTTCATTAGGAATAGTCATGAATTTTACAAAATCCACCGAAACCCAATACACAAAGTACCGGTTGAACAACTACAGTGCTCCGAGCATTACCTTGGTAAAAGGCGAAGGTGAATTCGTTTGGGATGAAAACAACAAACAATACCTGGATTTTACCACGGGGATTGCAACAGTCGGCTTGGGGCATTGCCACCCTGCCCTGGTCAAAGCAATTCAGGGCCAGGCAGAAATCCTAATTCATGTAAGCAACTTGTTTAGAATCAAACCCCAAGGTGACCTTGCAGAGGCTCTTGTTTCTATCGCAGGACCAGGGAGGATATTCTTTTGTAACAGCGGCACCGAATCCAGCGAAACCTTGATTAAGCTTTCTCGACTTTTCGGTATTCATAAATCGGGTACCGAATCCCCAGCCACAAAAGTCATCGTTTCAAATAACGGGTTTCATGGAAGAACCTTTGGTGGCATGAGTGCAACTCCCCAGGAAAAAATCCAAAAGGGATTTTTCCCAATGCTCCCCAATTTCCCGGTAGGAAAGTTGAATGATATTCAGAGCTTTGCGGCGCTGATGGACGAAGATACCGCAGCGGTTCTCATTGAACCGATTCAGGGAGAGGGAGGAATTCACGTTGCCTCAAAAGAATTTTTGCAAGAGCTTCGGGCCCTTTGTACAGCAAAAAATATCCTGTTACTAATCGACGAGGTACAAAGTGGAAACGGTAGAACGGGGACATTTTTCGCCCATGAAATTGCGGATATCAAAGCTGACGCGGTTGGAATGGCTAAAGGACTCGGAGGAGGATTTCCAATCGGAGCTGTTTGGATTAGTGAAGCTTACGCGGGGCTGTTTAAACCCGGAAGCCACGGTAGCACCTTCGGTGGGAATCCATTAGCATGTGCAGCCGCATTGGCCGTCCTCGATACGATAGAAAAGGAAGACCTCCTGACACGCGTAAAAGAACTGTCCCAACCCTGGATTCAACAACTTGAAGCACTGAAAGACCAATTCGATATCCTGAATGAGGTCAGAGGCAGAGGGTTTTTAATCGGTTTAGATTTTAAAGAAGATCCAACGAACATCCAGAAGCAGCTCGAGGGGAAAGGGCTACTTACAGTAAGAGCAGGTGGAAACGTCCTAAGGCTATTACCGCCTCTCACAGTTGCAGAAACAAGCCTTCAAAAATCGATTGAGATACTGGCTTCTGTTTTTAGTGAAGTCGCAACTCCAATTACCAACCAGTAATTTATTATGAAACACTTTCTGAAATCAACAGATTTTAAGCACTCAGAAGTCGAGGAGGTATTTTCTTTAGCCAAGCAGTTTAAAAAACAAAGAGGACACAAGACACATTCCATTTTAGACGGGCAGTCCTGGGGAATGCTATTTTTTAAATCGAGTACCAGGACCCGCGTTTCCTTTGAAGTCGGCATTCATGAGCTGGGAGGAAATGCACTTTACCTAAATAAAAATGATATCCAAATAAGTCGGGGGGAACCGATCGCAGACACGGCAAAAGTACTGTCTCGATACTTACATGGAATAATTATTCGGTGTTATGAGCATTCGCTTTTAGAAGAGTTTGCCGCAGAAGGTTCTATTCCGGTTGTGAATGCACTCTCAGATTTCCTTCACCCGTGCCAGATCTATTCGGATGCGTTTACTATGGCAGAGCGGTGGTCGAATGGAGGACTGCTTCTTGAATCTTTGAAAGGAAAGAAAATCGCTTTCCTCGGAGATACCGCCTGTAACATGGGTAATTCCTGGATGCTCGGGGCCGCACTCTTTGGAATGGAAATAGCGCTTGCTGGCCCAGAAGGTTTTGAACCAGGTCCGCACATAAAAGAAACGATCAAGCAGTCTGGACTTGAGCCAACTTGGTCATACCACACCGATCCCATGGAAGCGGTTGAAGGTGCGGACGCAGTTTATACCGACGTGTGGGTAAGTATGGGTATGGAAGCAGAAAAAGAGGAGAGACTTCAGATCCTGAATCCTTACCAGGTGACCCAAAAAATAATGAATGCGGCAAAGTCAGATGCTTTGTTTTTGCACTGCTTGCCGGCGCACGCAGGTGAAGAAGTGACGCAAGAGGTACTGGACAGTTCGGCTTCAGTGATCTTCGATCAGGCGGAAAATCGACTACATGCACAAAAAGCAATTCTAGCCGTCTTGGCCAATGCCTCAAAAAAATAATTTTCCCATTATCACACTATGAAAATCGTACTCGCATATTCTGGCGGCCTGGACACGTCTGTTCTGGTTCGTTGGCTTAAAGATCACTACAACGCCGAAATTATTACCTTTGCCGCAGATGTCGGACAGGAAGAAGAACTCGATGGGCTGGAAGAAAAAGCGAAAGCGACCGGTGCGAGCGAACATCATACAATTGATTTGGTAGAGGAGTTCGCGAGTGATTTTATCTATCCGATCATACGGGCTAACGCCATTTATGAAGGCCAATATCTACTCGGTACATCCATAGCGCGGCCTTTGATAGCCAAAGCTCAAATTGGGATCGCCAAAAAAACGGGAGCAAATGCGTTGGCTCACGGAGCCACCGGAAAGGGAAATGACCAAGTTCGTTTTGAACTCACTTACGCGGCTCTATCGCCACATATGGAAGTCATTTCTCCCTGGCGTATGGACATTTTCCGCCAAGCATTTCCGGGGCGAACCGAGATGATCAATTATTGTGCAGCCAACGGGATCAATGTTGAAGCGTCCTCGTCAAAACCCTACTCGATGGATAGAAACCTACTCCATATCTCTTATGAAGCAGGCATTCTTGAAGACCCTTGGTTTGATCCGACAACTCTGGATAACAAATCCATGTTTAAACTGACAGTTGACCCGACAGACGCCCCCAATGAACCAGAGTATTTGGAATTAGAGTTTGAAAGGGGAGACTGCGTAGCGGTCAACGGAGTGGCTGGCAATCCAGCAGCAATCCTTAAAAGCCTAAACAAAATTGCTGGCAGGCATGGTATTGGGCGAGTTGACATCGTTGAAAATCGTTTCGTCGGAATGAAGAGTAGAGGTGTTTATGAAACACCCGGAGGATCCATACTTATTCACGGCCATCGCCAATTAGAAACCCTGACCATGGACCGTGAGCTCATGCATCTTCGTGATAGCCTGATTCCAAAGTATGCCCAGCTGGTTTATAACGGCTTTTGGTATGCTCCGGAGAGGGAAGCGTTGCAGGCATTGATTGATCACAGTCAGCAATCTGTTTCAGGTACCGTTCGCCTGAAGTTGTATAAAGGAAACATTACAACGGTGGGAAGAAAATCTCCCTACTCTTTGTATGATGAGAAGGTTGCGTCGATGGAAGGTGTTGCGAGCGATTACAATCCAGACGACGCAACGGGATTCATTCACCTTCAAGCGTTGCGTTTGCGTGCACGAAGCAAAGCCCACAAGGACCTGCTTAAAGATTATTAAACCCAGGCCTTTTTTGATTGGACTTGAGCAAAGCAATTACCCATAAAACTCACTCTTATTTCTTAGGCGATCCAACTAGCCGTTTGATTGTCATTGATAGGCCTGGATGGCGGAATTGGTAGACGCGCCGGACTCAAAATCCGGTTCTTTCGGGAGTGAGGGTTCGATTCCCTCTCCAGGTACCATCAAGTAGAAATTATTTAGGAGCATCGTAGGTTTCTATGGGTTTAAGAGACTGCGAATCCCAGCCCATCTTTTCTACCATTAATGTCTCAGGGTGAAATGCGAGGTGAAGATTATTACTGATTTCACTACGTAACTTACTATAATAACAAAAGACTGCCCCAGAATTGTAAGTTCTGTCCGGCATTCCAAGAAGGGTTATGACCTCATGTTTGTTTTTAGCGTTAAGAAGAACAAACCACTCACTTAAATTCGCTCTTTCGGGGAACTCTCCAGTTGTATTTGAAACGTTCGGGCTATTGTGCAAAAAGAAATCATTATTCTGGTTGGTGGATCCTGAAAGTTCAAAGGAAGAAGAATCATCGAACAGGCTCAGGATAGACTCAGAGTTTTCCGTAATGTCAGTCTTAACTTCGGCGGGTTTTTCAACATCCTGTTTTTCGCTATCTGAGGAATCCGAAGAACAACCAAGAAAAAAGATAGATACGCCGAAGGCACACACCCTAATCGAGATTGGTTTGATCAACGACTTCACCATTATTTCAAACTAAGGTTATCAAACGTAAAATCGAGCCTGATTTCTCGTTTGTTATGCTTGACCGACAAAGAGGAATCCGAACACACTTTTCGACTTTACTTATTGGTTCGGGCCGTAGCGCAGTCTGGTAGCGCACTTCGCTGGGGGTGAAGGGGTCGCTGGTTCGAATCCAGTCGGCCCGACCATTTTAAAATTCTTCAATTACGACAGAAGCGATTTAGGGCACAATGTCCAACTTTCCAATGAAGCCATGGATCTGGCCATTCTTACTAGCGATAACAATCGTCTTAGCTTCGGGAGTTAACACAACCAATCCAATTGACGTGAATCACAGCGACAAAGTGGTGCACTTTCTGGTCTTTGGGTTGATTGCCATTATGGTAGTGAGGATTCAAAAACCCGGCACTTTGATTTGGGCGCTGATCAGCTTTTTTGTTGTTTCAGGTTTCGGTGCCCTGGATGAATTTCGACAATCCTTTACACCCGGTCGGAGCGTCGAATTTGCGGACTGGCTAGCCGACACCTTGGGAGCAGGAATCGCGATTACTTCTTACAAAGTATTACCGTGGTTTTCTAGTTTCCTGGAAGTAAATATTCCACAAAAACTCGACAAGAAAGCAGCGCCACAAAAGAATAATTAATTATGAGCGAAGACTGTGAAAACCGTCTCAAAGAGCTAAGTGATATCATTCGATACCACAATGATCGCTACTACCGGGAAGCCGTCCCAGAGATATCTGATAGGGAGTATGATCGACTAAAGGAAGAGCTGGCCGAACTTGAAAAGATACACCACAACCATAACGAAACACTATTATTGGCGGATGAAATTGGAGATGACCGCCTCTCAGGATTCACTACCTACAGGCATCGTGAACCTATGCAAAGCCTTGATAACACCTACAATTTTGAGGAATTATTAGAATTTGAAAAGCGTTTGCATAGATTGCTTGGCCGTGAAGATCTGGAATATTTGGTGGAGCCAAAAATCGATGGTGTTGCCGTAAGTCTTACCTATGAAAACGGTCAATTTGTTAAAGCAGTCACCCGCGGAAATGGAATCGAGGGGGACGAGATAACTGCAAACTTTGATTTGATAGAAAATTTTCCCAGAGAACTAGCCCCCCCCTATCCGGATATTTTGGAAGTCAGAGGAGAAATTTACATGACCCTGCAAGAGTTTGAGCGAATAAACAAAATTCGTGAGCAAGATGGGTTACCCCTGTTCGCCAACCCAAGAAACCTCGCTGCTGGAACAATAAAGATGCTGGACCGTAAGGAAGTTAAGAACAGGAATCTTACCTGGGTATCGCATGGGCGAGGATTTTGTGAACCAAACAATTTTAATACCTTAACCGACTTTTTTGGCGCTTTACGTAACTGGGGCTTCCCCCTGGTCGAAAATCACTGGGTAGAAACAGGTATCGAAAACAGTATCGAAGCTATTAAGTCTCTTGATCAGTTACGTAAAACCTATGCATATCCCACAGATGGAGCGGTGATAAAGCTAAACGAACTGGAGCTCCAGAATGAAGCAGGTAATACCTCGAAAGCTCCCCGTTGGGCGATCGCATATAAATTTGAGGCAGAACAAGCGACGACTCAGATAAAAGATATTGTAATTCAAATCGGTCGAACCGGCACGCTCTCCCCTGTGGCCATTCTGGAACCTGTCCAACTTGCAGGTACAACCGTTTCCAGAGCAACACTTCACAACAGCGACGAAATTTCCAGGAAAGACGTCCGTATAAATGACTTTGTAAAGGTAGAAAAAGCCGGAGAAATTATCCCAGCCATTATTGAAGTTGTATTAGAAAAACGTCCAGTTGACTCAAATACGTTCAAGTTCCCCGAAGAATGTCCTGCATGTGGAACAAAAGTCGTTCGAGTGGAAGGCGAAGCGGCACATCGCTGTCCCAACTCTCAGTTTTGCCCTCCCCAGATAAGAAGACGTTTACAGTTTTTTGCGTCTAGGCAATGTATGGATATTGAGGGATTAGGGGAAGCGGTGGTGGACCAATTAGTAGGAAAAGAGTTAGCGACTTCATTGCCAGAGCTGTACTCCCTTACGCAAGACGAACTTCTAACCTTAGAAAAGTTTGGAGAAAAATCAGCTGAAAATCTGCTTAACGCTTTGGAGAAAAGTAAATCGCAGGAATTGTGGAGGTTGATACATGGACTCGGCATTCCTCATGTTGGGGCATCTGTTGCAAAACTTTTAAGCAAAACCTTTCTTTGTTTGAGCGGAATACTTTCAGCGACCGAGGAGGATCTTGTCGCAATCGAAGGTATCGGCGACATCGTTGCAAATAGCATAATATTATTTTTCAAAGATCTCAGTAACCAGACAATAGTCAATGAGTTGATAAAAGCTGGCCTAAACGATACGGAACAGGCTCCTGATGAATCAGGAAATCGTGAAGCAGTAGTCGGAAAGACATTTGTAATAACAGGGACATTGCCAACAATGAAACGGGAGGAAGCAAAAGCTTTGATCGAAAAGGCTGGAGGGAAAGTGTCGAGTTCGGTCAGTAAAAAGACGGACTTTCTCCTTGCTGGAGAAAGTGCCGGTTCAAAACTTTCAAAGGCAGAATCACTAGGAGTGAATATTCTAACTGAGGAAGCACTGTTGGAATTTCTAAAATAAAAGTCCCGGAATAGTAATCCCAACAGAAAGAACCAGGTTCGGCCGACTGTTGAAATTACCCTTGGGTACCAGAAGGACTTACAATCACTTCCTTATCGAAGTAGATTTCAACTGGAGGATTGGCTATAGCTCCTGAACCGCCCCCGGATTTTCCTGATGCGCTGCTACTTGAAGCAGAAGTGGCAAGCGATCCAGATTCGACCCCTAAAGCACTTGCGGCATCAACAGCACCAGAAACTGTTGCATCGGCAATAATAACTGAATCACCGCCAATCACTGAACTTGTTCGGGCAATTAACCGAGCGGCTACGTCCGGGGAGTAACAATTGGCAGCTAAACTAACGATACCCAATTTTGATGACACCCGAGCAACTGCACGAATAGTTGCATCGTCTCGACCTTGGCTTGCCATAAGAATTGAGCGATGAACCTCTAGGAGCTCGTCGCAATCCATTGAAGCAGGTACAAATAGTTTTGTAAGACAAGATTCTAAACCTGCTTGATCCGAACCGTTTTCTGAAATGCATGCTTTAGCCCGCTCTTCAACCAAGGAATCTCCGAACAATGGGGCAAAGACCAGAAGGAATACAGGAATAATCAGTAACTTTTTCATAATGACTCCGATACTTTAAAAGGGTTTAGCTTCGCTCAAACCATCCTAATATGGGCCAAAAAGTAAAGCCAAAAGGCCTACGTATACCCTTGGCTTTGGAGCAAAGAACTAAGCTTTTGTTGGAAATCAAGAAGATCATTTTCATTAGGCTGATAACCAGCCGTACCTGCTTTTAAAGACAGGCGACCCATTTGATCCAAGGCCCATACGGCTTTTTCATCGTCCGAAAAAACTACTTCACCACTTACAATGGATCCGGGTTGATACACTTTATGAAGAGCAACCGAAACCAATCCCCCGGCAGTAGTCCCTTCGAGGTCGTTCGCAAGAGGTTCCGCTTTTTGAGGATCCGATGGTGGCGGAGGGGCATTTCTTAAATCGCTGTCTACAGGTGGCGGCTGGTCCTTGAGCTCCAGATTGAGGTCATCAATCAGGAAACGAACATCCATATACGTCAGGGCCGCCTCGAACTCTTTGTTGATCCGTGATTGAATGTCGCTCAGCTTCAACCCTTCAGCCACCCACTGGGCAATGGATTGTTTTTGCGAATCTGTGAATACCATTTTAACCCCCTGATTTTGCCAACTGCGTCTTCAGGTATTCTACACTACGGCGGACAGCTTCATCCTGATCCATGATGTTTTCCACTGTTTTGCAGGCATGAATAACGGTTCCATGATCTCTGCCACCAAAAGTTTCTCCAATCTCCTGCAACGGATGACTTGTGAGGATACGGCTTAGATACATGGCGATTTGCCTTGGGAAAGCGATATTTGCGGGACGCCTTCTGCTTACCATATCTGAAAGTCTCAAATTAAAATAATCCGCAACGCGTTTTTGGATTTTTTCGATTGTAACTTGATTCTGAGCTTCCTCCTGAAGGATATCGCCCAAAAGCTGCTCCGCCACCTCAAGATTAACGGTCTTTCCCATTAATGCGTTGTAACTAGCGACACGGGTCAGTGCACCTTCCAATCGTCGAATATTCCGTGACACTTTTTCCGCAATAAATTGCAACACATCATCGGGGAGTCGCATGTCGAGTGATTGCGCTTTATTGGCGAGAATAGCCACGCGCGTCTCAAGGTCAGGTGCCTGCATGTCCGAAACCAATCCCCATTGAAATCGAGAGACTAGACGGCTTTCAAGTTTTGAGATCTCACTCGCTGGTCGATCACTGGTTAGGAAAATTTGTTTTCCCGATTCAAAGAGATCATTAAAGGTGTGGAAAAACTCTTCCTGGATACGTTCTTTGCCGGCCAGAAAATGGATGTCGTCAATTAAAAGCACATCCACCGAGCGGTAACGCATGCGAAATTTCACGAGTGTATTCTCCTGAATCGCACGAATGAATTCGTTGGTAAATTTCTCGGTGGAAACATAGGCAACTTTTGCAGTGCGATTGTTCTTTAAAATAAAATGTCCAACCGCGTGCATGAGGTGCGTTTTCCCTAACCCGGTATCTCCATAAATGAAAAGTGGATTGTAGGCTTTAGCTGGCGCGTTGGCGATTGCGACGGATGCTGCGTGAGCAAGATTGTTGTTTTGGCCGACAACAAAATTCTCAAAAGTATTTCTGGGATTTAAAAAATTTCCGATCGTAGGCCGCAGCTCTGCACGGGTCTCTCTGGTTATTAACTCACCGGCTCGGTCGGCATCTACTTTTTTACTAATTCCTAAATCTAACTCCTGCTCTCTCAGTTTTGCCACATCATCGAACACTTTAAGTGACACTTTTACCGGTCTACCTGCAACCAAACGGATCTTGTCCAAAATCAACTCGAGATAGTTGTCAGCGACCCAGATGGCTGAGAACTCATTTGGGACGCTCAGCATAACTTCGGTGTCGGTTTGCTGCAAGCAACTCATTGGCTTGAACCACATATCGTAAACGTCACCTTTAAATCGATTTTCGAGCTCTGGTTTTACAGCTTCCCAGAAATTTTCTACTTTAGAATATTGTGACATTAACTCCAAACATCCATAGGTTTATTCACAAGAGTAATTCCAATCGATCCTGATGAAGGTCTCGCATGGTTAGTTTGGTGAAAATGGTTGAACAAAATATTCATGGAAGAAAAAAAATGATGCTGTTCGACACAGCCAGGTATTAGAAATAGTTTAAGTCCTTGTTTTGTAATGGCTTAAAGAACTATAGGCTAGTAAATAGAGAAAAAAGAAAGCGGCCAAAATCTAGACTTACCGCCTGGGATCTATGAGCCACCCGCAAGAGTTACAAACAATCGTGGTTTTCTGCCTGTTTTCAAGATGAACTTTCACACAAGTTATTAACATCTGAATGCGGATAACTTTTTTAGCTGATTTGTTCAATTTGCCCCGCGATTTTAACAAAGCCAGAAGCTTATCAGTACAAAACATTTAGAGAATCTGAACCCGCGATTAATTGTCGAAAAATTCTCGATTGCCAGAGTCAAAAAGCCCAAAAAATAAATCGAAAAAAATCAAATTATTTTGGAGATTGTTTAGCCATGTGATCAATCAAACGTTGATTGAACTCTTGAGCAGAATCGTGGCCCATGATTTTAGCAGCTCTTACCATCGCGGCCACTTCGACAAGTCGAGCAAGGTCGCGACCAGGTCGAATAAATATTTCAATATGGGGTACATCAATTCCCATAATAGTGAAGTAGCTTTCTTCTAACCCAGTTCTATCTTCATCATGCTCAATCGACCATTCATTAAAAGTAACAACCATATCGATTCTTTTTTCCAAACGAACATTACGAATACCAAAAAGATCACCGACATTAATAATTCCAATGCCTCGGCATTCCATATAACCACGATTTAATTCAGAACTATTCGCCATTAGTTCCTTATCATTAATCAGTTTAATGTAGGTTAAATCGTCCGCGACTAAACTGTGCCCTCGTTCAATTAATGCTAAAGCGCATTCGCTTTTCCCAATCCCGCTTTTGCCACGAAGAAAAGTTCCGATACCTTTGATGTCCAGCATCGTGCCATGCTCAGTAACGGTGGGAGCAAACTCGTATTCAAGCAACAGTGTAGCGGCTGTAACAATGTCCTTGGAACTCAAGGGTGAACGAAACAAAGAAATGTCGTACCGATTTGAAACCTCGATCATGATTCTTGTAGGCTCGTAATCCCGAGAGACAATCACGCAAGGGATCTCTAATTCGGCAAATTTTAAAAGGATATCTTCCTGATCAGCATGCGTCAGAGTCTCCATGTAAGCCATCTCCCCAGCTCCAAATAATTGTATCCTTTCGGCTGCAAAGAATGTTAAAAAACCACTCAAAGCGATGCCGGGCCGATTAATGCTTTTTTCTTTTATTACCTTTTTAAGTCCTTCGTCTCCGGCGGCCAAAGTCAGTTTAAGATTATCTTTGAATTTAGAGTAGAAAGAACCGACCTCAATACTTTCTACTAACCTGGGTGCTGAACGGAGATCCATGGAGCCATTACATGTTAAAATTTTCACCGAGATAGAATTCCCGGCTTACTTCGTCGTTTGTGAGAAAATTACTGGTGCCTTCACGCAATACTTCTCCGTTGTGGAGAAGGTAGGCACGGTCTACAATACTCAAAGTTTCGCGGACATTGTGGTCCGTTATGAGAATCCCTATTCCCTTGTCACTCAGTTCCAGGACAATTTTTTGAACTTCAGCAACATTGATCGGATCAACCCCGCTAAAGGGCTCATCCATCAGAAGAAATTTCGGTTCAGTTACCAAGGCTCTTGAGATCTCTAATCGCCGCCGTTCACCTCCACTTAAAGTATAGGCTTTCTGTTTTGCAATCTGGGTGAGCCCCAACTCTTCAAGATGCTTATCCACCTTTTCTTTTCTGGCGATTCGAGTAATCGGAAGGGTTTCAACAATCGCCTTAATGTTATCCTGCACTGAAAGATTTCTAAATACCGAAGGTTCTTGTGGTAAATAACCTATGCCCATTCTAGAACGTCGATGCATTGAGTACGGGGTGATGTCGATATTCCCAACCAACACCTTTCCACGGGTGGCCGGAATCAGGCCGACAATCATATAAAACGTCGTCGTTTTTCCAGCCCCATTTGGTCCTAAAAGCCCGACAACTTCACCGGCCGCAACATTGACGTTTACTTTATTAACGACCTTTTTCCCAGAATAGCTTTTCTCAAGATCACTGGTTGAAATAGTTATGGGTGAAACCATCAGTTTTTAAGGATTAACAGTTTCGTTGTTGTCAGTCCCATTGACCTTCTGAACTTGAGTTGAAGCTTCCGTGCTTTCATTGGCTTTATCCGGGTCGAATCCTGTATCAGGAAGTGCACCCAACTTAACAGTAACTCTATTATCTTTGCTTCCTCGAACTTGTGCCCGTCGTTGTCCAGCAAACCATTCGATTTCATCGCCAGATACGGTTCGGTCCTCTTCGGTTATTACAGGATTTCCTGTAAGAAGCACCTTCTTTTCCTCAGGGAAAAATTCCGCTCGCCCACTTTCAGCGGTCCGTCCCAATTGTTGGAACTTAACATCACCTATAGCGATAAATTTTGTGATATTTCCCATTTCGCCAACGGTTGCGTCTTTGTCCCCTTTTTTAACTGCGGTGATGTGTAGCTCATCGCTGGTTAATTTAAGATTTGTTCCGACAACCGTGACGTTCCCGACCAAATGAAAATCGGAGATTTCATCTCCGCTCGCCATTTCCAGATAGTCACAGGTGAACACCGTGTTCGTCATCAGTTCAGGCACTTTTTCGTCTTGCCCCAAAAGAACTGCATCCACCAAAAACACCGAAGATAAAAATAAAATTAAGCGCATCATTTTAGGAAAGCCTCCAACTCATAATCGATTACCACTTTAACGTTTTTATGGACATGAATTATCCGATCATCCTGAGAGTAATTCCAATTTTCGCCCTCAATCTCATAAAATTCGCCATCAACAATTACACCGCCATCACCAGAAACAGCCTGGTCTATAGATTGATAAACCGCTTCAGCGCTCTGGATGTGCATATCCATATCCTTACCTTGCTCCCCCTGATAAATCTGAAGATCCAAATTTGTCATTTCAACGATTCCATTGTCTCCGTAGGTCGCCGAACTTCCCTTCAGGTTCCAAAGACGAAATCCTTCATCACTAAACATAGTTACGCGTACTCCTTCAATTGGAGCATCGGGAAGAATCTGCGAGTTTACCAGTAATCCCAGAGGCAATGAGCAGAGAGCAAAGAGTAAAGCAATCTTGGTAATATTGGATAGGCGTCGCATAGGATTCATTAAGAAGTAGACAAAGCTAACACACTCTCGTTCCTACTTTCAAGGATTCGGTCGCAGACTTCCCGTACAGCACCCTTCCCTCCTTGTTTTGTGGTTAAATAGTTAGCAGTTTTCAAAGCCAACGGAACTGCGTTGGCCACGGCAACGCCAATCCCGGCAAATTCCAAGGCAGGTACATCTATCTCGTCGTCTCCCATGTAGCAAATGCACTCCACGGCTAAATCTAGCTGGCCAGCTAATTCAGCCAAGGCAACTCCTTTGTCGTTTCGGCCTTGGATGATGTGGTCAAATTTTAATTCCTGCATCCTCGAAGTCGTTGCCGGAGACAAACGTCCTGAAATAACGGCTAACGCAATCCCCATTTTTTTTAAACAGGCCAGCCCCATCCCATCCAGTATAGAAAATTGTTTTAGCTCGAAACCGTCAGCACCCACAAAAATAGTTCCATCCGTGAGCACCCCATCAACATCAAGCGCAAGCAACTGGATTTTCGCCCAATCAAGAGAAGATTCCTTTTTAAAACTGCTAGCTAAATCACCCATCGCTTAACTGAGCTTATCCAGCCAATTGATAATATCCCGGGTGATCGATTCTTCATTGGGCATAAATTGTTTTTCCAAGGGTGCCGCAAAAGGAACTGGTACATCTTTGGAACCAATCCGTAAAGGTGGTGCTTCCATTTCAAAAAATAGTTCTTCAGTTAGTTGACTGATCACTTCGGCACCAAACCCAAGGTTGCGCCTTGCTTCGTGAACCACAACCAAACGGCCGGTTTTCCTGATAGATTCACGTATCGGATCCAGATCGATCGGTTTCAAAGCACGAAGATCAATAATTTCGAAAGAATACTCGTACTCTTCTTCCAGATACGCGCACACCTTCTCACAGATCCCAACCATTTTCCCATAAGTAACAAGTGTAGCAAACTCCCCTTCTCGAACCAAGCGAGGGTGCCATACATGACGATAATCATTACTCACAGTAACATCTGACCGAAGTCCTCGATAAAGCTTTTTATGCTCAAACAACAATACCGGGTCATCCGAATCGTAAGCGGCAAGCATACAATCAAAAGCATCCTGAACCGTACTGGGATATAAAACCTTCAGTCCGGGGAATTGAGTGTAAAGCCCCTCTAATTCCTGTGAATGAAACGAACCAAAGGTAAGACCTCCTCCACATGGAAAACGCATAACCATGGGCAAGCATTTCCCAGAACGGAAATAAAAGGTCCCGGCGTTGAGACAAATCTGGGTGGTTGCATCAGTCGCAAAATCAGCGAACTGAAACTCGATAATGGGTCGATGTTCATTGAAAGCTAAACCGATGCCGTAGCCGACAGTAGCCGATTCAGCCAGAGGTGTGTTAATCACTCGACCCCGGCCAAATTCATTAAACAATTTATCGGTTACTTTAAACGCCCCACCGTAGGTAGCGATATCCTGCCCCATAACCAGCGAGACATCTGATTCCTCCAGAATCATTCTATGAGCTTCATTTAGTGCTTGGGCAAAGGTAACATTCTTGAACACCTGCCCAGCCTTTTTCCATTTAAAGCCATGAATCGTATTTACGAATTCACCGGCTTGTAAATCCTGCTCTTTGATCGGCGGCTGAGCCAAAGAAACTTTAATGCACTCTTCAAGAAATGATTCGATAGTTTCCTCCGCCTCGATAATGGGACCCTCACCTAGCGCTTCTATCAATTGTTGCCGTAAGATTGGATTTGCGTCTCGTTTTTCCCACCCTTCAATCACATCTTTAGTCAAATAGTCGCAAGTGTCATAAGCCGCATGTCCACGCAGCCGAAGTGTCTTAACTTCGACAACAGTCGGAAATCCAGATTCACGCACCTCAGAGAATACACGGTCAAACTCCTGAACCATTTTGCGTGTATCTGAAATTTCCAAGGTCGTGTAGGTCATCCCATAAACTTCGGCGCGTCTGCCTAGAGAATCGCCAGCAAATTGCTCATTTATAGGGGTCGAGTAAGCATACTCATTATTCTCAATGACGAACACCATAGGAATTTTTAGAACAGACGCCAAATTCATAGTTTCATGAACATCGCCCGTACTGGATGCCCCATCCCCCAAGAAACCAATTCCAATTGAATCCTTCCCAAGTCGCCGCTGAGAGTCGATCCCCCCAAGCACACTGGAAAGGATAGGCCCCAAGTGACTAATGATGGGCAAACTCCGGGTGAGCGGGTCACCATGATGAACATTTCCTTCACGCCCGAGGGTCGGGCTGCCAGAATTTGCGATATACTGACAGAGGTGATCGCAGAGATGATCGCTCCAAATCAAATGACCGGCCAAGTTACGGTGAGAAAAGCAAACGACATCCTTTTCCCGATCCAAAAGTAATCCTATGGGAGCAGCCACCCCTTCATTCCCCTGCCCGCCTGCCAAGGTTCCATAAACGAGTCCTTGTCGAAACAAGTCCCTTAAACGGTCATCCGTTCGCCTGGAATAATACATCCAGTTATAAACCTGGCTGAGCGTTGAAGCATCTAAATTCTTCAAGTCCGACTTAAGTAAGCTACGCTTTTGAAGGATTTCCGGAGTTTCCGGGTAAGGAATGTTAGGACGATGATTAGGATGCATATATTAGCAATTGAGGGAACCCTGTGGATTCTTACTTTGAGAAGCAAAACATTTTAAAGATGAGGCAATTCGCCAAGATAAAACTGCCTTTCACTGTCTAAACCTATTTTTTTTGATTCGCTACTTCTGATATCCGTTTTCAATTTAGAATAATGGCTTCATCCATCGTTGTTATTGGTAGTTACGTTCAGGACCTGACTTTCCATCTTCCTGAGTTTCCAAAACCAGGTCAGACACTCATCGGAAATTTCCAAAGTGGGCCAGGGGGTAAGGGCTCAAACCAAGCGGTTGCCGCGGCAAGAACAGGAGTTTCCACCGCCTTTATCGGAGCAACCGGGCAAGATGCTTTTGCAGGAGTTGCCCGTGAATTCCATCAATCGGAAGGCATAGATTCACATCTGGCAATAAAACCGGCTGATGAGACAGGCACTGCTGGAATCCTGGTCAACCAACATGGGGAAAATGAAATTGTGGTCGCCTTAGGCGCGAATGCTTCACTCACACCTGCAGACATTCCGGGGGACATTATCGCCAACGCTGGAATTGTGGTGACTCAGCTGGAATGTAATTTGGAGGCGACCAACCATGCGCTAAAACTCGCACGATTGGAGGGGGTAACAACCTTATTAAATCCAGCTCCCATGCGAGACGACTTTCCCATGGATATGCTAGACAATGTCGACATACTAATACCCAACGAAACCGAATTCGCTCACCTCCTAAGAACAAAGTGCCCAGAATCACATGGCTCTTTCGAAGAGGCGGAGATACAAGGTATCGACCCAGAAGTATTACATGAATTGTGCAGAGAGTTTGGGGTTCCCACTTTTATCATTACTTTAGGTAGCAAAGGCTGCTTTGTGTCGACAATAGGCAGCCATTTTCAAACAGACTCCATGAAAGGAATCGACGTAGTAGACACGACTGGAGCAGGAGATGCCTTTGTTGGTGGATTTGCTTCAGGCTTACAAACCTTTGATGGAGATATAAAGAAGGCTGCAGAGTATGGGAATGTAGTTGCAGGATTATCCGTAACTCGCAGAGGCACTGCCCCATCCATGCCATATAAAGACGAAATTGAGAAGGCTGTGAAACTCCTGTAGTTTCAGAATCACCAAACAATGTACCGACAAGAAAACTACCGCCGACAGAAACATTGAATTCAATTGACTGTGGTAGATGAGAGAATGAATTTGGACAAATAAACGCTCCGATCTCACACCTAAAATACTATCTTAATAAAAAGCCAACGTGACGATGAAACATCTAAAAAAAGTAATGCGATTCGGATTATTATTTTATATAATTCTTTCACTCCCAATAACTCTCATTTTTTAAAGAGTGATTACATCCGCTTCATCAACTATAATATGGTTGGCCAGTGGAAGGGGGAAATATTCGGCCTAGAGAATATTTTTTGCGGAGACAATATTACTGCAGCCGGCAGAAGTTGGAGTATGAGAATGACTGGAACTCCTTTCAATTCGATAAATTTGGGAGCGGACGGACTTCGGGCAAAACAAATTAGACTTCAGTTGATCAAAGCAAAGCGATATTCACCGAAGAACCTGTTCATACTTGCTGGAACAAACGACATATTAGGCCATAGAGAAGATTTCAATCTTACCTCTTTCAGCGAAGATTATAGAGAACTGGTAACAATCGCATTGAACGCATCGAAAAATGTAATTGTTACTTTGATCCCTTATACTTCTAAAGAAATCCATATCCCGGATATCATTGCTGCGAACAAAGCAATTGTAGAAATTTGCGACGAAAACATAATATCCGTAATTGATCTAAACGAAGTTATCGCTCCTGAAGGAATTTTGCTAAAAGATTATTCGAATGATGGTCTCCATCTTAACAAAAAGGGGAACCAACTCTGGCTTGAGAGAGTGGACTTTATTTTAGACAACCAATAGCAAGAAGAGTCGCAGAAAAACGCCACCACTTCATCTCTAAGAAGTTACACGCCAATAGGGTGCCACGTTGTTTTGAATTCCAGGAAATTGCGGATCACATAGAGCGATTGTGCAGAATCTTCGAACAAAGCTTCATCAGATTCGGGTCGCACCTTGACACGCTTCACACTCTTCGCCGCAAGGACCTCCGCCTGTTTTCTGAGTTTATCATCCACTGAAAGGTCAAGCCCGCGAATTTGTTCATGACTGGCAAACGTTTCCAAAAGCTCATCCTTAAAACCAGTCAGAATATTTAAGACCCCGCCTGGAAGATCTGAAGTGGCAAGCATTTCACCGAGCAAAATTGCAGGGTAAGGATTTGACGTTGATGCCAGGGCAACCACTGAATTTCCAGAAGTAATAATTGGAAGCACCTGAGAGATAAGACCTAGCAAAGGTGACCCATCGGAGCAAAATACACCGACTACACCGATCGGCTCAGTCACAGAAAAATTGAAAAACGACCCAGCGACAGGGTTTGTATTACCCAATACTTGTTCATATTTGTCAGTCCAACCAGCGTAATAGATGACTCGGTCGATGGCCACACTGACTTCAGTCCGGGCTTTTCGCAGATCAATAATGCCGGTGACAGCAATCGCTTGCGCCAATTCCTCTGACCGGGATTCCATCATTTCACCCAAACGGTAAAGTACCTGACCTCGATTATAAGCGGTTCTTGCTGCCCAGGAACTTCCAGCATTTCCTGCAAGCTCTACGGCGTTGCGAGTATCCTTTCTGGTACATTGTGGAATGTTACAGATAAACTGTCCGGCCTTGTCCTCGAGAGGAAATACCCTCCCACTTTCGGAGCGTATAAACTTTCCACCAACGTAGGCTTTGGGAGTTTTGGTAATGGAGATTCTTGGCATGATAAAAAGTCGAATTAGGATTCAATCTTGAGGTAATCGGAAACTCCCTGCTTGCCTCCTTCGCGGCCAAACCCACTTTCTTTGTACCCACCGAATGGTGACGTGGGATCAAATTTGTTATAGGTGTTGGCCCAAACCACCCCGGCTTTTAATGCGGTGCTCATCTTCAGGATTTTCGAACCCTTATCTGTCCAAACACCAGCGGACAAGCCATAAGCCGTGTTGTTGGCCTTATCAATAGCTTCACTTACCGTGCGAAAAGTCAGAACACTAAGGACAGGCCCAAATATTTCTTCACGAGCGATACGGTGACTTTGAGTAACCCCCTGGAATAAGGAAGGACGATAAAAGTAACCTTGATTCGGCAGCGAACAGGAACTTTGAAAGAGTTCAGCTCCTTCGCTAACGCCACTGGCGACGAGTTCTGTAATCTTCTCCAATTGCGCCATGGAATTAATCGCCCCAATATCGGTGTTCTTGTCGAGCGGGTCTCCCACTCTTAAGGAGGCCATGCGGGTCTTCAATTTTTTAACGAACGTCTCGGCAATGGATTCCTGCACCAAAAGTCTGCTGCCCGCACAACAAACATGACCTTGGTTAAAAAAGATGCCGTTTATAACTCCTTCAACTGCTTGATCAATGGGGGCGTCATCAAAAACGATGTTGGCTGCTTTTCCTCCCAGTTCGAGCGTGAGTCCTTTTCCGCTTCCGGCGGTCGCGCGCAGAATCGCTTTCCCCACAGCCGTCGATCCGGTAAAGGCAATTTTCTTGGCTGCTGGATGATCCACGATGAGCTGCCCGGTTGAACCGGCACCGGAGACAATATTTACGACACCAGGCGGTAGTCCGGCCTCTTGAAGAATCTCAGCAAATTTCAGCGCGGTTATCGAAGTCGTCTCGGCCGGTTTGATAACAACGCAGTTTCCAGCAGCCAAGGCGGGTGCAATTTTCCATGCGAGCATGAGCAATGGAAAATTCCAGGGGATAATTTGTCCGACTACTCCGTAAGGTCGAAACGATGTTCCGGGCAATGCATATGCGAGTTTATCCGCCCAGCCTGCATAATAAAAGAAGTGCGCCGCGGCCATCGGAATGTCGAAATCGCGCGATTCCTTGATTGGTTTCCCGCCATCCAGTGATTCGGCAACTGCAAATTCACGGGAGCGATCCTGAAGTAAGCGCGCAATGCGATAGAGGTATTTCCCGCGATCCTTACCAGAAAGCTTTGACCAATATTTATCCGATCCCGTTTGGGCAGCGGTAAATGCGGCATTGATATCGGCATTTCCGGCGGCAGGTATTCTGGCGAGACATTTTTCTGTAGCCGGGTTAATCGAATCAAAATATTTTCGACTTCGCGGTGCCACAAATTTCCCTCCGATAAACAAGGAATAAGTTTCGACTAATTTCGGATCGGCAGATTCGGGTGCTGGATCAAACTCCCAAAGGTCCCCGAACAACAGTTCAGGAGCCTTCCGGCTGGATGATTTGGTGACAGGCTTTCTTTGAGCGGACATTCTTAAAAAGGATAATGGGAATTAATAACCAGAGCTGGCGTCACTGAATTTCCAAGGTGCCTGATAAACACCTTGCTGTTGTTTGCGCAGCTGCATGAGGAGGTCATTCAACAAGGAACTGGCTCCAAAGCGATAGCGTTCGTTCGTTAACCAGGCATCGCCTAAAGTTTCTTTGACTGCGACGAGGAAGTGAAGTGCTTGTTTGGAATTTTTGATGCCTCCAGCAGGCTTCATGCTAATAGGAATGCCCGTATTGAGGTAAAAGTCGCGAATGGCCTCAAGCATCACTTGATTATTTGCCAGAGTGGCATTACCGGACGTTTTCCCAGTACTGGTCTTAATAAAATCTCCCGGACGAAGAACAGCCATGGCGAGAAACGACGCTGCACGTATATTGTCGTAGGTTTCCAATTCGCTGACTTCGAGGATCACCTTCAATCGTGCTTCACCACACGCTTCAACCACCGCGGCAATTTCATCCTGAACTGCTTGGACCTTGCCAGAGAGGAAGAGCCCACGCTGAATAACCATGTCAATTTCATCTGCTCCATCACGAACCGCCTGCTTCACTTCCTGCAGCCTTGTGCGCAAAGGAACCTGGCCGGAAGGGAAACTCGTTGCTACCGAAGCAATACGTACTGGCGATTCGCCAAGGCATCTTCGCGCGGGCTTCACCATTAACGGATAAACACATACCGCAGCAACTTGAGGAGTATCCAGTTCCGGATCCGGTGTTTGTGCTTTTTGGCAAAGTGATTCTACCTTCCCCGGCGTGTCCTTGCCTTCCAACGCCGTAAGATCGACCATGGACAAAGCTAGTTTGAGTCCCTGGATCTTGCTCCCTTTTTTTATGCTGCGGGTAGAAAACTTTGCCACACGTTCTTCAATTGCGACCTGATCGACCGGGCCGACTTCATCTAAAAGACGTTTGAGTGGAGACTTGCTTGAAGTGAAGGTTGGCATCTTGGATTATTTAGTTAGACCATAATTAGAATCACAAACCAAATCCAAAAATGTGAGACCTGAAATTGATATCCAGACGGTCTTGATTTTTATCTATCCACACGTATAAAACCTCCGTTTTCAATTTTCAAGATAGTCCAAAGACGAATATTTTACCTTTATAATCATGAGCGCAAAAGCACCCGAAAAACACGAATTCCAGGCAGAAGTAAAACAACTGCTGGATATAGTTATCCATTCACTTTATACTAATAAGGAGATCTTTGTTCGCGAACTAGTTTCCAATGCATCCGATGCCTTGGAGAAGTTACGACATCTAAGCATTACTGAAAAGAACGTCTTCGACGACGATCTGGAGCTGGAAATCAATATCACAACCGACGACACCGCTAATACGCTGACAATCCAGGATTTTGGTATCGGAATGTCACACGATGAGCTTGTTCAAAATCTTGGAACAATCGCTCACTCAGGATCAAAACAATTCCTCCAGGCCTTAAAGGAAGGAGGCGACCATAACACCAATCTGATCGGTCAATTTGGCGTAGGGTTTTATAGTGCATTTATGGTGGCCAAGGAAGTAAAAGTATACTCCCGCAGCTGGGAAAACGACGAAGAAGGCCACGTATGGTCCAGCGACGGATCGGGAGCTTATGAAGTCGAACCGGTTGCCGATCAACGCCGAGGAACAAAAATAGTTATTTCGTTGGACGATAAAAATAAGTCCTTCGCCAAACCCAATGAGATCAAACGTATTCTAAAAGAGTATTCTTCGTTCGTACAGTATCCGATTAACGTCAATGGCGACCGAGTAAATACCCAAGAGGCGATATGGTTAAAAAGTAAGGCCGATATCAAAGATGAAGATTACACCGAATTCTACAAATTCGCCTGTAAGGCTTTTGACGAGCCGCTGCTTCGCCTCCACTTCAATGCAGATGCACCATTGGCCATCAATGCACTGCTCTTCACACCGACAACCAATGTGGAAGCGATGGGATTCACTAGAGCAGAGCCCGAAGTTGCCCTCTACTGCCGCAAAGTCCTAATCGATGCAGAACCCAAAGGACTTTTCCCAGAGTGGCTAAGATTTCTAAAGGGCGTAGTCGATAGCGCGGACCTTCCTCTTAATATATCGCGGGAAACGATGCAGGATAGCGCATTGGTTCAGAAACTGAATTCGGTACTGACGAAACGCTACCTCAAACTCCTACAAGAAGAGGCCAAAAAACGCCCGGAGAATTTTGAAAAATTCTGGAACACATTTGGGATCTTTATTAAAGAAGGGGTCACCAGTGATTTTACCCACAAAGACTCATTGACGAAGTTACTGCGCTTCGAATCTTCCCTGACAGAGAAGGGTAAACTGACGAGTTTGCCTGACTACGTTTCCCGGATGAAAGAAGAGCAAAAGGAGATTTACTACCTGCAGGGAAACAGCCGTGAATCGATAGAAAACGGCCCCTACCTGGAAGCTTTTAAGGCCCGAAATATTGAAGTTCTCTTCCTTTATCTTCCGATTGATGAATTTGTGATGAACCACGTCCGTGAATTTGAAGAAAAGACTCTGGTATCCGCAGATCAAGACGACATCGAAATGGAAAGCGTGACACCGGAGGATGCCGGTGATCCTTTGGAAAAAAATGAAGCCGAAAAGCTGTGCACCTGGTTAAAAGAAACCCTCGGTGAACGAGTGGAAAGTGTGCGAGCCAGCGAGCGTCTGGTCGATAGCCCTGCCATGTCTTCAAACAGTGACAAGTTTATGACCGCCTCTATGCGTCGCATGATGAAGCAAATGAATCCGGACGCTCCAGAAATGGAAGCGAAAGTAGTTCTTCATATCAATCCGCGCCACGGACTTATCAAGAACCTGGCCGAGCTAAAAGATTCAAATCCAGACCTGGCAAAGACTATATCCGAACAAATATTTGATAACACCTTGGTCGAAGCCGGCATATTGGAAGATCCGAAGAAAATGCTGGGAAGGGTCTATGGCTTGCTAGAAAAACTTACACAAAAGTAGTTTAGCCGAACAGGAGACCTGTCACAGTTTAGCCACAGTTGTTTTTCATGAACTGACAGTAAGTTGCAGCGTTATTACTGACACCTTGAAAACTGTAGGATCAGCTGCCTTACAAAGACGATTTAACCGATTTGTCACAAGAAAGGTTCTTTATTCTGAGAACTTTGTGCTCCATATTGTTCTAATCGCATGGGTACTAAGTCAGAATCATCAAAAAAGAAAGTTCCTTACTTCAATCGTGAGTTAAGCTGGTTGGCATTCAACCATCGTGTCCTGGAACAAGCGAAGAGCGAGCAATACCCGATTCTCGAACGCGTCAAATTTCTTTCCTTTGTTAGCAGTAATCTTGACGAGTTTTTCGAGATTCGCGTTGCCGGGCTTATGCAGCAAGCAGATTCCCAGGTTAGCGTGCTGAGTGACGATGGGTTAAGCCCGAGAGATCAATTAAGCCTAATTCAAGCTAAAGTCCGTGTTCAGGTAGACGAGCAATATAAATGTTGGCATGAATTGCTGGTTCCCGAGATGAGGAGGGAGGGAATAGATATCAAGACACCTGAAACGCTTTCAAAAAAGGATCTTAAATGGCTGAGGCACTATTTTGACAAAGAGGTTTATCCCGTCCTGACGCCGCTCGCTATTGATCCGACCCATCCGTTTCCGCAAATTGGAAATAAAACGCTCAATTTAATTGTTTGGGTCGAAGGCAATTGGAGTAATCCAGACACCATTCACAAAGCGATTATTCCTGTGCCAAGAATTTTAAGTCGCATTGTAAGAATTAACCCGGGAAAGGACGATACACTGAAATACATATTTCTAAGCGATATTGTGAAGATATTCGCCCACACCTTGTTTCCGGGACATAAAATCCGAACAGCCCACGCCTTCAGAATCTCAAGAAATAGCGACCTTTATTTCGACGAAGAAGAAGTAGAAAACCTGGTAACCAAAATTGAGGAAGAACTGTGGAATCAGCGAAAAAATGATCCCGTACGATTGGAAGTAGAAGATAGCATTGAGGATCGGTTACTCGCAGAGCTACTTAAGGAAATCGGACTAAAAGATGAAAGCGTTTACAGAATTAACGGCCCTCTGAATATGATGAGACTACGGGACTTTGAGAGTATAGTCCCGAGAAATGAACTTAAATTTGAAAATTTTATTCCTTATGTGAGGCCACCTTTGAATAAGCCGGACTCCATTTTTAACATCCTATCCAAAGAAGATATTCTTCTTCATCATCCTTACGATTCTTTCACCCCGGTCGTAGAATTTATTGAACAGGCCGCTCGAGATCCGCAGGTATTTGCCATTAAACAAACCTTGTATCGGACAAGCGGGGACAGTCCGATAATTAAAGCCCTCAAGGAAGCATCGTTGAATGGGAAGCAAGTCACCGCGCTAGTTGAATTGAAGGCGCGGTTCGACGAGGCCAATAACATTCAATGGGCGCGTGAGTTAGAAGAAGCGGATGTGCATGTTGTCTATGGTCTTACCCACCTTAAGACTCACTGCAAATGCTGCTTGGTGGTTAGAAGAGAGCCCGAGGGGTTAAAACGGTACTGCCACCTAGGGTCCGGGAACTACAATCCTAAAACAGCCAAATTGTATAGCGACCTGAGCTTTATGACTTCACATGAAGAAATGACGAAGGAGATCGCCGATCTTTTTAATACCCTCACCGGGTTTGCCAGATCACCCAAATTTCAAATACTAAAGGTTGCGCCATTCAATCTGCATAAAGAAATCAATCGACTAATTCGGATGGAGGCTCAAAACGCACGGGATGGAAAACCTGCGAAGATAATGGTCAAACTCAACAGTTTGATCGACCAGGAAACCATCGACAATCTTTACACAGCCTCCATTGCGGGGGTAGAGATCATTCTGATTATTCGTGGTATTTGCGGGTTGGTTCCTGGCGTGAAGGATCTTAGCGAAAACATTCGGGTAATAAGCCTTTTGGGCCGTTTTCTCGAACACAGCCGAGTTTATTATTTTGAAAATGGGGAAAAGGAGGCGATGGTTTTCACAGGAAGCGCCGATTGGATGCCAAGAAACTTTTTTAGGAGAATCGAATGTGTATTCCCTTTGAGTGACCC
This sequence comes from Verrucomicrobiota bacterium, assembly GCA_027622555.1. NCBI lineage: Bacteria > Pseudomonadati > Verrucomicrobiota > Verrucomicrobiota bacterium. Next base: position 9,035 of record JAQBYJ010000024.1, on the reverse strand, counting down.
CATATTAAAAAAACGGGTTATTAACGACCTGCTGGAAATATACCTTAAGGATACCAAATACGCCAAGGAATTGACTTCAAATGGAGACTATATCCCCATTGAAGTATCCGGGGACAACGAGATATTTTCAGTCCAAGAGTATTTCATCAAAGAAACTGAGAAATTGAGGAAAACCCTATTATAAGAAATAAGAGTGGATTTTTCGGAGAAAAAGACTAGTGCTTTCCCTTACACGCCTTAAAGGATTCTTTCTTTTTTTATTAAGGAAACCCTTCTAATGACCTCTTGGTCCATGATACTCCAAAGCTGCATGTTTAGAAAATCCGCCTTGGATAAAATCGAGCCTTTTCGTGAAGATTGGTTGATTGCCGAAGATCAGGATTTTTTTCTGCGAAGTCTTCTCAGTAACAATCGACTTATTTTTACACCTGGCAATATTACCGTTTATCGCCTTCATGAGGGTTCCAAGCTAACGACATCAGGAACCAGCAACCACCGTAAAGCGATCGATTGGGCAAATTTTCTTATTGAATCCGAAGAATTGCTGAAATCTTCAACCCCTGAACAAGGCAATCCATGTGAATGGCTTGGGTTCAGAATAAGATTGTGGCATAGTTTGAGAAGTCTTGAGCGCATAGATACCTCAGAATCGAAAACCCGGAGAGACACTATTGAATCTCTTTTGGAGGGATATTCCACCTTCCCAATGAAGATTCTTGGGAGCCATTTACGCATAAGAAAAGGTATTCAATTCAGGATAAATGGCTCTCGATATAATCGGTCTTTCCAAACAGGACCGATAAATCAAGCTCAAGAAAAGTGGATCAACGAAATAGGATATAACCTGGGTTCCAAATGAAAGTAACTATTTTCGAGGAAGCCTTAAAAGGGGATTCCGGGCATTGGCCAACTTATATCGAGACCCTAAAACGCGGCTTTGAATCGGCAGAGGACAAAGTTGCTGTAGTGGCGCACAGAGATGTCAGCCAAAAGCTGATAGATTTGTTAGACGCCAAGCCCTTATTCAGAAAATCCATATGGAGTCAGCCATTTTCAAAATGGGATAAAGTTATGCATCCCTTCGCATTTGCTGGAGACGTAAATAAATACCTGAGTAAACACGAAACACCTGATTTGATCATGTGTTTGACTATGCGGCTTCAACACGTGCTGGCGTGGAGCTTCCTTATAAAGCGCAGTACGCTGAAAAAAGGAAGCAGAGTAGTACTTCTATTCGTCCAAGGTGTCGGACGATGGGATTCATCGCTAAACAAACCAGTTGTAGATTTAAATTTAAATAACCGGTTAATGCGGTTGGCTATTCGTAACTTGAGACAATTGGTAAAGGAGAAAAAGGTGATCCTTGCCAGCGAAACAGAAGGTATGCGAGAAGAGCTTTCAAATTTCACAGGAATCCCATTTGTTGCGTTTCCTCACCCCGTATTGAGCACGGATTCTGACCGCTCAAAAGCAGATCAGACTGGTCCTCTGAGATTTTGTTGCCCCGGATTTGCACGATACGAAAAAGGAACTGATTTGCTGCAACAGGCCATAAAGCAACTTTCTGAGAAAACAAGTAGGCCAAGCATGGAGTTTACCTTACAATGGCTCAGTCCATTTAACTTACCTAATGGCTCATCAGTCTCTCCCGATACAGAATTAGTAGACAATGGGTACTTAAAAATTATTGACCGCACCATGGATGCAGACGAATACGACCAACTCCTGAACAACACGGATGTTGTAGTTATGCCTTACCGCAGAAGTTCTTATTACGCTCGAGTCTCGAGGGTGGCAATTGAGGCGTCTCAAAAAGGAATTCCTCTTATTTATACAACAAAATCATGGAGTGAAGAGCACGCCCACAGATATGGAGCTGGAATCGGCTTTGAAGATGAAAATGTTGATTCATTGGTTGGAGCGCTTAAAAAAATTGGGGAGCAGTACCAATCCTATCTTTCTCAAGCCAAGGAACGTATGCATGCCGCACAGGAATTTTACTCATGCTCCAACTTTCGTAGCTTAACGGAGGAATCGAAATAAATACGAAACTACCAATGAAAACGAAAGCCAAGCTTCTGGCGGGAGCTTACCTTTCATTTTTTAACAATTATATAATTTCGCATGTCCCCTCTCGGCATATCCGACGATGGTACTTAAAGGCATATCTAGGTTCGGTGGGCAAGGACACCCATTTCCAGATGAACGTAAAATTCCTACACGGGCGAAAAGTATTTTTTGGAGACAATAATGTTATTAATTTTGGTTGTTTGTTCGATGGTCGAAAGTTTCCGATTAAAATTGGAAACAATGTTTCAATTGGTCCTTGTGCGTCACTGATCACCCTTGGTCACGATCCACAATCTCCGAGCTTTTCCGATATGGGTGGTTCTATAGTGATTGGAAATTATTCCTGGATAGGATACCAGGCGACAATCTTACCAGGAGTGACGATTGGAGAAGGTGCAGTTATAGCTGCCGGAGCAGTGGTAACACGATCCGTTTCGCCTTATTCAATCAATGCAGGTATCCCGGCAAAAAAAATTGGAGAACGCGAAAGAGATCTGAAGTACAAACTGAAATTCAATCCAATACTCACTTAGCAAGAATCCATAATACTCATGAGTGACATCGAAAAGAAACAGTTTTTTGTTTATCTCCACATCCCGAAATGCGGGGGATCAACCATGCAGGATCTGCTTCAACGCAATTTTGGACATTTTCATCGATCTTTCTCGGCAGAACTTATGGAGGGACCAGTCGCTCGTGAGAATCTGGAACGATATTTTACCCAGTTTCCTACTGGCAGATGTTTGAGTAGCCACCGGTTCAATATTGATATTCCCTGGCAAGGGGACGATTGGCATGTCCAAGGATTAACCATCGTGAGAGACCCAACCAGTCGCTTGTTATCTCAATACCTTTACACAAGAGATCTTCCCGGAAACACAATCGCTCGAAAATATACTCTGGATCAGTATCTGGATTTTGTCGAGGAGACAAAGGACAAATACCTGTTAGGTGCCAATGGTCAGGTAAATTTTTTGATAAGAGAAACGTCCTTAAGCTTTGATCATTTGTTAAGTAACATTGAAGAAGAAAGCATAATGGCGTTTACCCAGGAACGATACGATTGGGGATGCATTCTCTTAAAAGCAATGTTTCCGAATTACTTTCGAAAGATCAACTATGTCATCAGAAATGTCACTCGCACGAAAAAGCCAACTCTTACTGAATCACAAAAAGAGAGACTCGGAAATCTTATGAAATTGGATCGGAAATTTTATCAAAATGTGAACGAGAAAATGGATCAGCTTATTTCCACTCATATAGGCGGACCAGCGGAACAGAAAGTCGCAATCTCAAAATTTAAACGGCAACAACAATGGAGGAAGATTGTGATTCACCCTCTAAATAGGTTGCTTAAAAATGCCTCAACTGCAGTCAACCGGGCATAAGGTTATAGTGAATAAAATTCGAAAAATTGCTAGAACGTACGACCGGATAAACACGGCTCTACACATGGGGAGATTTAAGAAAACTCCTACCACGAATCCTACAGTTGCGATAATAGGTCATGACAGAAGCGGCACAAGCTGGGTGGGCAAGACCATTAGTTTCGGAGAAAAGGTTGTCTACTTCTATGAACCCTTGAACCCAAAGTCTAACCCGAATGGGAATTGGGATGGGTGGAATCAATATCTTACAAAAGAGGATGAAAGTCCATTATACCAACACGCCTTCAAACATCCCAAAGAGGGACTCCCAATGGGTTTGTTTACTCGACCAACAATTCGGAAACGACTATCAGCCGACCATCATATTGTTATTAAGGATGTTGGGAGTATCATGGCAGTCGAATGGTTGGAAAAATACCTCAACGCCAAGGTACTTCTGGTACTCAGACACCCCTACCCGGTCATTCAATCAAACTTGAAACAGGGATCCTATGGACATCGCTGGCTTGAAAGCATACGCACACAAAAAAAGCTAATGGATGGTCCACTCGCACCTTTCGCAAAATTACTTCAAAATCCGGAATCTGAAAATGATGCCATAATTTTGGCGTGGATGGCCAAACACCGACTTCTTAGTATTCAATTGGAGGAAGGGAATTCTTGGGAAACCGTTTTTTACGAAGACCTATGTATGAACCCAATGAAAGAGTTCGAGAAGCTTTGTTGTAATTTGGGTATCCCTTTTGATCAATCGATAAAGAACCGTATCCGCGAAAGCACACAAAGCAATGAAGATGTCCATGCCTATTCGACGAAGCGCGATAGCAAGGCAATGGCAACCAAGTGGAAGACAAACTGTGATTTAAAATTATTGGAAAGAATCCACCAATTAAACTTGGCGTTTGAAATACCATGGTACACAGACCAGTCATTCTGGAGAATATAAAAAATAACACGAAATGAAAAAATTATTAGTCACTGGCTCCTCGGGCCTAATAGGATCAGAAGTTTCCATGTTTTTCCATGACCATGGTTTTGAAATACACGGTGTTGATAACAATCAAAGGGAAGTATTTTTTGGACCTCAAGGAAACACTCGATGGAATCAAGAGCGCCTGGAGAAAGATCTTTCAAATTTCATTCACCACGAAGCAGACATACGAAATCGACCTGAAATCCTTGGGCTAATAAAAGACATTAATCCAGACGCTATTGTCCATACTGCTGCCCAACCAAGTCATGACCGTGCGGCGGCTATTCCTTTTGATGATTTTGATACGAACGCTGTTGGGACTCTTAATCTACTTGAAGCCAATCGACAGGTAAACCCGGAAGTTCCCTTTGTCCACATGTCCACTAACAAAGTTTACGGAGACAGACCAAATACATTAAAATTAAAAGAGTTAGATACTCGCTGGGACTACGACGACCCCGAATATGAAAATGGAATCGCCGAATCATTTTCGATCGACCAATCCAAGCACTCTCTTTTTGGAGCTTCGAAAGTTGCGGCAGATGTCATGGTTCAGGAATACGGAAGGTATTTTGGAATGCCTACTTGTTGTCTCCGAGGCGGATGCCTGACAGGGCCAAATCATTCGGGCGTTGAGTTACATGGATTTCTTTCTTATTTGATTAAATGTAATCTTGAGGGTCGGGAGTATAAAATTTTTGGTTACAAAGGGAAACAAGTCCGGGATAACATCCATTCGGAAGACGTGGCCCGGTTTATGTTCGAGTTTGTGAACAGTCCACGTTGCGGAGAAGTTTATAACCTGGGAGGAGGGAAAAACAATTCTTGCTCCATTCTTGAAGCATTTCAAATAACCTCCAAATTTTCCGGGAAAGAACAGGTTTTCACCTACCTGGATGACAACCGGATAGGCGACCATATTTGTTATTATTCCGACCTACGCAAAATGCGTAACCATTATCCTAATTGGGACATTACTATTTCTTTGGAGGAAACCATTCGCCAAATTGTAGAAGCCTGGAAAAGCAGAAACTAATACGTATGAGAATTTTGATAACTGGCGCAGCAGGCTTCGTAGGAAGTTCCTTAGCAAAATATATAGTAAATGCCGTAGAAAATGTTGAAATCTGGGGAATGGACAACTTGATCCGACCAGGCAGTCATTTAAACGTGTCCAAGCTAAAAGAACTCGGAGTTAACTTCCTTCACGGTGACATTCGAGAAGCCAGCGATCTTGAAAACTTACCGGAAGTAGATTTCGTGATAGACGCTGCGGCTAACGCAAGTGTCTTGGCAGGGATCGACGGTAAAACAAGCAGTCGCCAGCTGGTTGAGCATAACCTTCAGGGAACTATCAATATGCTGGAATACTGCAAAAAAGTAGGCGCCGGTTTTATCCTGCTCTCAACAAGCAGAGTCTATTCGATTTCTCCTCTTGCGAATTTGAAAGTAGCAGAATCCCAGGGTGCGTTTATCCCAGTCGCTGATCAATCCTTTCCCACAGGACTTTCGGTGAATGGAGTCTCGGAAGATTTTGATACAAAACCTCCAATATCTCTATACGGCTCAACTAAAATTGCATCGGAGTATTTAGCACTCGAATACGGTGAAAGTTTTAATATCCCAGTGTGGATAAACCGTTGCGGAGTAATGGCTGGTCCCGGACAATTCGGACATCCGGCTCAGGGAATTTTTGCATTTTGGGTACACAGTTTTGCTGAAAAATCAGCTCTCAAATATATTGGGTTTGGCGGGGATGGGCACCAAGTAAGAGATTGTTTACACCCCTTCGATTTAGGGAAATTGCTCATTCAACAGATTGCCGAACCACTTCAAACGGACAAACCCCGCCTGATTAACGTAAGCGGAGGTATTAAGAATTCAATGTCGCTTAAGCAACTTACTGAATGGAGTTCAGAACGCTTTCAACCCATGCAGATAGAAAAGCAAAGTGAAGATCGCAAGTTCGATATACCTTGGATGGTATTAGATAATTCCAGTGCGTTGAACACATGGGGCTGGTTTCCAAATTTTTGCGTCGAGGAAATTTTAGAGGAAATTGCCGGTCACGCAGAAGAAAATCCGGATTGGCTTTCAATTTCCAAAGCCTAAGCTTTTTTCTTAGACTCTGGGTATGCCAATAAGCGCAACCATTCAAAAGAAACCCGCATTACTTTATGTCTCCGTTTCTTCCACCGGCGGATTGGCCGACTACGCACAGCAACAAGTCGGCGCACTAATAAATGCAGGCCTCGATTTGATTGTTGTTTGTCCAAAAAACGTTCGATGGCCTGAAAGAGAAAACTGTACTATTTACCCTCTAATTCAGGATAAAGACCTTTCATCTTATTCCAAGCCGGTGAAACTATTAAAGAGTATCCTACAAATTCGACGGAATATCAGCGCAATCATTAAGACTCAAAAAGACACGGGCTGCCTAACCCTGCTTTTTTCGGCATACTTCGAATATTTTTCACCTTTCTGGGCGTACAAATTAAAGCGCCTTGCTAAGAACGGAGTAAAAATCGCAACCATTATTCACGATCCAATCCGGGATGCAGTTCTCGGCCCAAAGTGGTTCCACGATAAGTCTGTCTTTGAAGCTTATTCCTTTATAGATTATGCCTTCATTCATGAGATAGGTCAAATAGACCTGGGTGGCCCAACAAATCCGCACTTCAATGTTACTCGAGTTCCACATGGACCCTATCCTGTTGAGCAAAATTACATCGACCCCAATGAAGCCCGTAAATCGCTCGGAATACCCAAAAATGCCAAGGTGTTCCTTGCGTTTGGTCATGTTAGAGACAATAAGAACCTGGATCTATTTATTAGAGCTCTTAGCTCATTCCCCAATTTATGGTTAATTGTAGCTGGTCAAAGTCTTTCATCTTCTCAGAAGCCATTCTCCTATTATCAATCGTTGGGGAGAGAGGAGAACGTCTCAGACAGAATAATTTGGATCAACCGATACATAACTGAAAAGGAGTTGGGACAATACTTTGGTGCATGTGATTATGCGGTGCTCACGTATTCCTCTTCATTCAAATCCGCTAGCGGCGTTCTTAGTCTTGCCACAAATTTTCAAAAACTTTCAATTGCAAGCAGTGGTCCTGGCCCATTGGAGTCTATAATAAAAAAATACCACCTGGGCGTCTTTGTAGAACCGGATTCAATTGAGGCCGTTAAAGGTGGAATTTCTGAAATTATTGAGGATAAGCAAATACCCAATTGGGAGGCTTACAAGATTGAGGAATCTTGGGAGAATAATGCAGAAATCATAATGAAAACTCTTTTTCAAAAGAACTACCCCATTTCAGTTAATGGATAACAATCCTTTCATCATATTTCTACATATTCAAAAAACGGCTGGGATGACAGTTCAACGTCTCTTCCGAAGAAAATATGGCCCGGCTCTAATAATAAGAATTAAACGATTCTTTTTAAGACAAGATAAAGGCTTGCGTCTAAGACCAGCCATGGAGTCCAAAAAAATGAAAGACGGATATGTGGCTGGTCACTTCGGTTTTGGAGTGCATCACTATTTACCTACCCCATATGAATATATAGCATTTTTTAGAGAGCCGATTTCTAGACTAAAATCACTATACTATTTTTCAAAAACCAACCCAACTGCGTTTCTTCACAAATTCGCAAAAGATGCGAGCCCGGAAGAATTCTTCTTCAACAAACAGGTTATCGAAGCGGACAACGGGCAACTAAGGTATATAATAGGAAACCCTGTAGATCTTTTCATAGACAGACGGCCTTTTGGAACCTGCGACGAAAAGATGCTGGAAGAGGCAAAATCAAATATAGAAAAACATTTTTCTTTTGTTGGAATCACTGAACAATTTGATTCATCGCTGCTTTTATTAAAGGAAAAATTGAACTGGAACCACTGTTACTATTTGCGTCGAAATACGAGTGCTAAGAAGACAAAGACGGAACCCATAGATCAGGAAACAATAGACAAACTAAAAGAATTAAATCGTCATGATATCGAGCTTTATAGTTACGTGAAAGCAAGGTTTGAAACTGAGGCAAACAAATATGATCTGCTTAACCCATCAACGATTGAGTCTTTCCGGAAAGTTAACACCCAACGCTCAGCTGTCATACTTCCCTTCTATAATATCTACGATTCCCTAAAGGCTCGAATAAAGGGAAATCCAAATCGAGCTCGTTAATTGCAGTGCAACTAACTGATATACTAATTCAATGGTTCCTCACGCTGGGGGTTATTTCCATTGTTGCGATACGAAGGCAATTAACGCTTTTTCACCCCGTCTCCATATATCTGGCCTTCCATACTATAGTTTTCTGCATTCGCCCCACCCTAATTTATCTCTATAATTTCGATGTTCCTTTTAATTATATGCGATTGGATCCGTCCCCCGAGATCCTTAGTAAAACCTTAAACCTAACCACATTCTCCCTAATCGTTTTCGTTCTCTTTTTTTTCCCTAACCAGCCACAAAGGCGGTATATTGGATATGAGGGAGAAGGTGGAAATCACAGATCGCCACAGAAAGACTTCGCCGCGTTTTTTAGTTTTTGTCCTAAAATCGAGTTCAATTACACTACATACAATTGGCCTGTAT